>JASIBM010000221.1 GCA_030045175.1 Streptosporangiaceae bacterium
CCAGCAACACCCGCAGCTCCGCCTCCGTGAGGGTGACCGGCTTGCGGTGCGGCCGGTGCAGCACGCCCCCGTCCACGAGCACCGACCGGACCCGCCGCGGCCGCAGCCAGCCCGCCGCCCGCCCCTGCCGCGCGACCTCAGCCGCCACCTTGTCGATCGCCCACACCTCGAAGAACGTCGCCCGGCGAGCTATCAGCTGCTCCCCCGGCGTCACGACCAGGCCAGCCACGCCAGCATCCACGATCGCCCAGCCAACCGGCCCGAAGAACCCGATCGTGTCGTTCTTCAGGCAATACCGCTGCAAATAACTCGCGATCACCTGCTCGCGCTGACGCTGCTTGCTGCGCCGCGCCGCGTCCGGCCCCGCGTCGTGATCGAGCAGGAACTGCGCCAGCCCGGGGTTCTGCCAGGTAACCGCCTCCTGGAAGCGCAGGTCAGCGAAGGTACCGGCAATGCCGCGGGCCAGCCGCCCGGTCGCGCCGGCATACGCCTCGTCATACGCCAGCCGCCCGGCCGGCCCCGCCCCAGCGGCGTCCGCGCTGCGCGCCAGCGGCTCATCACAGACGGCCAGCACCAGGTCCGCCGGAAACCCCGCGCTGCGCACGCACACATCCCGCCACACGCTCCACGCCGTCCCCGCAAGCGGAACCCGGTGCCCGGCCCCAGCCGCCAGCGAGGCCCCGGCCGCCGATGCCGGAAGGGACGTCGTCTCTGCCTCAATCGCCCCGCCCTGCGCCATTGCCCGTCCCTAAAGCTCAGCAGCCGCTCAAACGGCGAACGCCGTCCCCAGCGTGCCAGCCATGAACCGCATCACCACCTCGCCGATTGCGTACACGCGCCCGTGACGCTGGCACGCCGACGCCGCGCAACGGGGAAGGTGCGGTGGCTTTTTGCGCCATGCGAGCGTGATGGCGCGTCCGGCTAGCCAAGGGAACGACGGAAATGACGGAGTCTTCGCTCGCGGCGGACCAGCAATCGGCGCGGTACCCGCTGTCTTTCACCCAGGAGTGGTTCATTGCCCTCGACCAGGAGGGTGGCGGCGGAGCGTTCGGCCCCCGGTTCCTGATGAACAGCCCGCTGCGCATCACCGGCCACGTGGATCTCGCCGTCCTCCAGGGCGCACTCGACGACGTGGTCGCGCGCCATGAGCTGCTCCGCACCGTGGTGGTCAGGGACGCCGATCCGCCCTACCAGCAGGTGTTCCCGCCGTGCCGGGTGCCGCTGGAGGTCCAGGACCTGCCGCCGGCCGCAGGCAAGCCCAGGGACACGGTGGTCCAGGAACTGATACTCAAGGCCGAGGCGGGCACGACGATGAGCACCCGCGAGGTGCCACTGATGAAGGCGCTGCTGTGCAAGTTCGATGACCGCGACAGCCTCCTGATCCTGACCGTGCACCACTCAGCATCGGATGCCTGGTCTACCCAGGTCATCCTGCGCGACCTCGGAGCCTTTTACACGGCCCGGCGCACCGGCATCGCGCCGAAGCTGCCGCAGATGCGGCAATACCACGAGTACGCGCAGTGGCAACGAGCCAGCGCCGCAAGCACAGCCGACGATGGCTCGCCGAGATACTGGCAGCACAAGCTTGACGGCGCGCGTGAGTTCGCGATGCCGAATGACCACGGGCACCCGCAGAGCTACTCCAGGCACTACTCGCTGCGCGTCCACGGCATCGAGCCCGAGGTGATGAACGCCGCCTCCGCTCTTGTCACGGCTACCCGCAGCACCCTGTTCGCGGTCATCCTCTCGGCCTTCTACGTCCTGGCCCAGAAGATCACTGGCAACACCGACCTGGCGCTCCGTGCACTCACCACCGGCCGCGGCGAGCTTGAGTTCCATAACACCATGGGGCTGTTCCTCAACTGCGTGCCCTTCCGTACCGACATCGCTGACTGCGCGAGCTTCCGCGATATCGTCATCGCCGCGAGGGATACCTTCATCGACGCCATGGCGCACGAGCTCCCTGTCAACGTGATCGAGCAGGCATTTCCCGACTTCATAAGCCCACGAGAAGACCGGCGGACATCACAGTTCGTTATCTCTGTGATGCCGAACCAGCTCGGCGACGATCCCCCAGTCCCCATCGCCGAGGGCGCCTATGTGGTGCACGAGCAGCCGTCGGAGGGGGAAGAGCACCAGGACATTCCCAGCGGCGTGGCATGGAATCTGGGCATGCAGCCGTCCGGCGAGCTAAGCGGAGGCGTGGTTTACAACCTCGACGAATTCGACGAGAGCACCGTGGCGGGGTGGACCGCCGATCTGCGGCAGATCCTGGCCGGCGCCGTTCGCGATCCTGACCGGGACTGGAGGCTGCTCACCGGTCCGCCTCGCGACACGAAGATCGCGTCCAAGGCCGGGACCTGACGGATACCTCGGTGGCGCACGACCAGGAGCCGAAGCGGTACCCGCTGTCTTTCCCGCAGGAATGGCTCGCCACCATGGACAAGGGCGACGACGGCGGGCCGTTTGGCCCCCGGTATCTGATTGTCGCCGCACTCCGCATCACCGGCCCGGTGGATCTCGCGGTGCTCCAGGGCGCGCTGGACGACCTGGTCGTGCGCCATGAGCTGCTGCGCACCCTGGTGGTCAGGGACGCTGATCCGCCTTACCAGGTGGTTTGCCCGCCGTGCCAGGTGCCGTTGGAGGTCAGGAGCCTGCCGCCGGTAACAGGCAAGTCCAGCGACATGGTCATCCAGGAGCTGATCGTCGAGGTCGAGGCCGGCACGATGAGCGCGCGCGAGGTGCCGATGCTGCGCGCGCTGCTATGCCGGTTCGACGACAGGGACAGTGCCCTGTTCCTCACGGTGCACCACTCAGTCTCTGACGGCTGGTCGGTCCAGGTGATCCTGCGCGACCTCGGGGCCTGCTACGCGGCCAGGGTAAGCGGCGCCCCGCCGAAGCTGCCGCAGATGCGGCAGTACCGCGAGTACGCGCAGTGGCAGCGGGCCAGCACGGCGGACGCCGAGGCGCTCAGATACTGGGCGCGCAAGCTCGACGGAGCGCGGGAAACCGTCCTGCCGAACGACCACGGGCACCCGGAACGCTATTCCAGGCCGTACTCGCTGCACGTCTTCGCCATCGAAGCCGACACCATGGCCGGCGCGGCCGCTCTGGCGAACGCCACCAGAAGCACCCTGTTCATGGTCATGCTCTCGGCGATATACGTGCTCGCGAGCCAGCTCACCGGAGCTACCGACCTGGTGGTACCCGTGATCACCGCGGGCAGGGACGAGCTCGCGTTCCATAACACCGTGGGGTTGTTCCTCAACGTCCTGCCGCTGCGGACCGAGATCGCTGACTGCGCGAGCTTCCGCGATGTTGTGATGGGAACCAGGGAGACATTCATCGATGCCATGGCACACGAGCTGCCGATCGGCGTGATCGAACAGGCATTTCCCGACTACATCAGGTCGCGCCAAGACCCGCGGATGTCGCAGCTCCTCATCTCGAACAATCCGTCTCAGTACGGCGAGATGACCTTTCCCATCGCCGAGGGCGCCACGGAGATAGGCGAGCAATTGCTGGATGAGGCCGTGAGCCGCGACATCCCCAGCGGCACGGCGTGGTACCTGTCCGCGCAGCCGGACGGCGCCCTGACCGGCGGCGTGCATTTCAATCTCGACGAATTCGGGGAACGCACGGCGGCTGGCTGGACCTCCGGGTTCAAGCGGATCATGACCAGCGCCGTCCGCGACCCCGACCAGGACTGGAGGCAGCTATGGCATCGAACCTGACCCGCGAAGAGGCCAGGGAGCGCGCGGCTCTCATCAAGGTGACTTCCTACCAGGTAGACCTCGACCTGACCGGAGGAGAGGAGACCTTCGGCTCGCAGAGCGTGATCAGGTTCAGCTGCGCCGTGCCCGGTGCCCGGACGTTCGTCAACCTGGTCGCTCCGGCGGTGCGCAAGATCACGCTGAACGGGGAGGCGGTCGCGCCCGGCGCGTTCGACGGCGAGCGGATCGCGCTGGCCAGCCTGGCCGCCGAGAACGTGCTCGTGGTGGACGCCGAGTGCGCCTACACGCGCACCGGCGATGGGCTGCACAGGTTCGCCGACCCCGCGGACGGCAACGTCTACCTGTACTCGCAGCTTGAGCCGTTCTTCGCGCACCATGTCTACGCATGCTTCGACCAGCCTGACATGAAGGCGTCGTACGAGCTGTCCGTCACGGCTCCTGCCGGGTGGCAGGTCATGTCCAACATGGCGCTGGAGGCCGACCCGGCGGCTGCCGGGTCCGCCGCGCGCCGGTGGCGGTTCCCAGCCACGCCGCCGATCGCGACGTACGTCACTCACCTCTCGGCTGGCCGGTACCACGCGGTGCGCGATGAGCACGACGGCATCCCGCTCGGCATCTACTGCCGCCAGTCGCTGGCCGAGTACCTGGACCCCGACGAGATCTTCACCGCCACCAAGCAGGGCCTCGATTTCTTCCGCTCGTTGTTCGGCATCAAGTACCCGTTCGGTAAGTACGACCACATCTTCGTGCCGGAATTCAACGCAGGCGGGATGGAGAACGTCGGCGCGGTGACGCTGACCGAGAACTTCGTGTTCCGGTCGCGGGTGACCGACAGCGTCAGGGAGGGGCGCGGCGAGGCGATCCTGCACGAGATGGCGCATATGTGGTTCGGCGACCTGGTAACCATGCGCTGGTGGGATGACCTGTGGCTGAACGAGTCGTTTGCCACCTGGGCAGGCAATACGGCGCAGGCCGAGGCCACCCGCTGGACCGCGGCGTGGACCAGGTTCGCCCAGGGGTACAAGGCGTGGGCGTACCAGCAGGACCAGCTGCCGTCGACCCACCCGATCGCGGCCGACATCTCGGACATCTTCGCGGCCAACGCGAACTTCGACGGCATCACGTACGCCAAGGGCGCCTCCGTGCTCAAGCAGCTTGTTGCCTACGTGGGCAGGGACAATTTCCTGGCCGGGGCGCGCACCTACTTTGCCACGCATGCCTGGGGAAACGCGACGCAGGCCGACCTGCTCGCCGCGCTCGAACAGACCTCGGGCCGCGACCTGGCCGCGTGGTCGCGTGAGTGGCTGGAGACCGCGGGCGTGAACACGCTGCGCCCCGCGTACACCCTCGACGACTCGGGCCGGTTCACCTCCTTCGAGGTGCTGCAGGAGGCCGCCGCGACGCACCCGGTGCTGCGCGCGCACCGGATCGCGATCGGGCTGTACTCCCTCGTCGGCGGCAAGCTGACCAGGACGAAGCGGATCGAGGTCGATATCGCCGGGGCCGCCACGGCGATACCGGAGCTCATCGGCGTGTCGCGGCCCGACCTGGTGCTCGTGAACGACGACGACCTGTCGTACGCGAAGATCCGGGTGGACGACCACTCGCTGCGAACCCTCGTTTCTTCGATCGGGACGATCGGCCAGTCCTTGTCCGCGGCCCTGTGCTGGGCCGCGGCGTGGGACATGTGCCGGGACGGCGAGATGGCGGCGCGCGACTACGTTCAGCTGGTGCTGTCCGGAGTGTCGTCGGTGGCCGACATCAGCGTGGTGCAGTCCCTGCTGCGGCTGGCGGCGCAGGCGGCGCGCAAGTTCGCGGACCCCGCGTGGCGGCCCGCCGGGCTAGAGCTGATGGCGCGGTCGCTGCGCAAGCTAGCCGAGTCGGCACCGCCTGGGTCGGACATCCAGCTGGCGTACGTGCGGGCGTTCACCGGCGTCGCAAGCTCCGCCCACGACCTGTCGTTCCTCGCGGCGCTGCTCGACGGGTCGGCGGTGCTTGACGGGCTTTCCGTGGACACAGAGCTGAGGTGGTCGCTGCTCGGGCGGCTAGTGTCCCGCGGGAAGGCTGGTGAGCCCGAGATCGCGGCCGAGCTCGCCAGCGATGCCACCGACGTCGGCGAGCGCAACGCTGCGTACTGCCGGGCGGTGGTCCCCTCCGCTGACGCGAAGCTGGCCGCCTGGGAGTCGCTTGCGGGCGGGGAATTGCCTGTGCCCACGTTCCGCGTCGCGCTCGCTGGGTTCGCGGACCCCGACCAGCCGGAGCTGACGGCACCGTACCGGGAGCGGTTCTTCGCGATGATAGGCGACGCGTGGCGGGACTGGACCGCCGCGCGGATGGCGCAGGAATTCGTGCCCGGCATGTACGCGAGCTTCGAGTTGTCAGCGGAGACGGTGGCGGCGACCGACGCGTACATCGCCTCGGCGGAGCCGCCGGCGGATCTGAGCCGCCTGCTCAGCGAGGGCCGGGACGAGATACTGCGCGCGCTGCGCTGCCAGCAGCGTGACCGCCAGGCGGGGTAGGGTCCGGCACGCGCTACGAGCGGATCTCTCGCAGCGGCCGGAAGAACTGCCGGATATCCTCCGCGAGTAGCTGCGGTTCCTCTAGGGCGGGGAAATGCCCGCCGCTGGGGTACTCGTTCCAATGGACGACGTTGAAATCGCGCTCAGCCAGCTCCCGTGGCGGCATGCCAAGGTCCACGAACTCGTGCGGGAACATCGCGAATCCAGCCGGCGGGCCGGGGTGCCCTTCCGGCGGCTCCGGATGGCTGAAGTGCTGCAGGATGTAGTACGAGAGCATCGATGAGCCGATCGTCTGGGTGGCCCAGTAGATGGTCAGGTGGGCCAGCAGGTAGTCGCGGCTGAACCGGGACTCGACCTTGCCGCCGCAGTCGCTCCACGCCCGGTATTTCTCGATGATCCAAGCCGCCAGGCCCGCCGGGGAGTCGTTGAGCCCGCAGGCAACGCTCTGCGGTTTGGTGTTCTGCAGGTGCGCGTAACCCCCGTCACTGCCCCACCAGCGCCCAAACCTGGCCGCGTACTCGCGTTCGCCGGCGGAGGTGTCCTTGCCAGGGACGGCCAGGCTGAGCGCGGACATGTGAATGCCCGTCAGCGCATCCGGGTGCAGGAAGGCAAGCCCCGTCGTGACCGCGGCGCCGAAATCGCTGCCGTGGGCGCCATATCGCGGATAGCCGAGACCATCGCGCATCAGCCGGTGCCACATGTTCGCGATATCCGAAGTGGTATTGGCTGCGGGAGGGAGCGGGTCTGAGAATGCGTACCCGGGTAGCGAGGCTATTACCACGTCGAAGGAGTCCGCGACGCTTCCGCCGTGCGCGGCCGGGTCCGCTAGCCGCGCGGCCAGCCCCAGGTGCTCGGTGAACGTGCTCGGCCAGCCGTGGGTGAGAATGATAGGCATCGGGTTCGGGCCAGTGCCGCGCAGGTGCACGAAGTGCACCCAGTTCCCGTCTATGCGGGCACGGAAGTGCGGGAACCTGTTGAGCTCACGCTCCTGCGCCCGCCAGTCGAACCCGTCGGCCCAGGTGCTGAGCAGATCTTGGAGGTACTCCAGGTCGGCACCGTAGTCCCAGCCAGGAAGCGACGGCTGCGATGGCCATCTGGTGCGGATTATCCGCTGGCGCAGATCGTCGAGAAGATCCTGATCGAGAGCGATGGTGAAGGGCTCCACCAAGATATCGTCCGGCATGGGTTAAAGATAACAGAGATGCCGATGTTTTCAGTGACCGTTGACTAGAGCGATAGTCAAGTCACGGTTGAACTGCCGGTTTCGTCATATAGCGCACGGAGGGATTTGCGGCAGCCGGGAATGGTCCGCAAGCTCTGATTTCAACCGGAGCAGCCGCGTGTCAAGCGCGGCGGTCACGACGCGGTCCCGAGCACGAACGCGAACGTGTCGGCGAACGTGATCTCATCGCCCGGGTGCGCGCGGCGGATCTCTGCCACACCCGCCTCGAGCTCGGCGTCGCCGAAGTTCGACAGCAAGGACATGTACCTGTTGCGAACCATCTG
>JASIBM010000222.1 GCA_030045175.1 Streptosporangiaceae bacterium
CCCTAAGGACCTGCCCACTACGGCGGCGACCATGGAAGGGAGCCAAGAAGATTGGCGCATAGAGAAGAAGGAAGCCTTCGAAATGACAAACCTTCCAGTTGCAATAATCGGTGACCCGGCCAAGCGCACCAATCTGGGCGTGTGGGAGTGGGTCAAGCAGTCCAAGGTGCTGGCAGTCGGGTGGCTGGCCATGCGGGTCTGGCTGGGGATCATGTGGATCCAGGCAGGCTGGGCCAAGTTGTTCGGTGCTGAGAACCCGTACTTCCTGCACAACAACGGCGCCGGTGTGGCCGGGTTCGCCGCGCACGGAATCCCGGCCTACACCTGGTGGGGTACCTTCCTGCACAGCTTCGTCGTCCCCAACGCCAGCTGGATCGGCGTCTTGGTCGCGGTGGCGGAGTTCACCGTCGGCGTGGCGCTGGTGGCGGGCCTGTTCACCCGCATTGCGGCGCTGGGCAGCCTGACCCTGCTGTTCACTTACGTGATGTCGGGTACCGCCAGCGTCTGCGCCTGGTACGCGCTGTTCGCCATCGTGATCCTGGTCATGTGGCGTACCTCCAGCTGGATCGGCATCGATGGCCTGATCTCCAGCTACCGCCAGCACCGGCAGGGACGGCGCAGCGCCGCCTCCGCCACCCAGATCGGCGTGACCGGGACCGCCCCCGCGGTCACGACGGCCGCATAAGCGGTCCGCTTCCTCGGCCACGCCCACTGATGCGGCCCGCGCCATGCGGGCCGCATCAGCATGTTCCGGGTCAAGGCAGCCTGGTCAGGGTGGCCGGGCTCAGGTCGGCCAGGCTGGCGTAGCCTGCCAGCCGCATCGTGAGCTCGAAGTCGTTGCGCAAGGCGCGGAGCACGTGCCTGACCCCGTCCTCGCCGGCCAGGCCGAGCCCATAGGCATAGGGCCGGCCGATGAGGACGGCCTTGGCGCCGAGCGCGAGGGCCTTGATGATGTCGGCACCGCCACGGATGCCGCTGTCGAACAGCACAGTTGCCTGCGACCCGACAGCCGCCACGATCGGCGGCAGCGCGTCGAGCGCGCTGATGCCGCCGTCGACCTGGCGGCCGCCGTGGTTGGAGACCACGATCCCGTCCATCCCCGCTGCCACGGCACGCTTGGCGTCCGGTACCGACTGGATGCCCTTGAGCACGATCGGCCCGTCCCAGCGCTCGCGCAGGAACGGCAAGTCGTCCCAGGTCAGGGATGGGTCGCCGAACATCTGTGCCCAGCGCATGATCGCGGCGGGCTCGTTGGCCGATACCGGCTCGGCTAGCCCCGCGACGAACGCGGGATCGGTGAAGTAATTCTGCACGCCACGGCCGCGAAGCGACGGCAGGTAGGCGCTGTCCAGGCCGTGGGGCCGCCAGCCGAGCATGCGGGCGTCGACGGTGAGCACGAGCACGCTAAAGCCCGCGGCCTTCGCCCGGCTCAGGAAGCTCGCGGCGACACCGGAGTCCTTGGGCCAGTAAAACTGAAACCAGCGCTGCCCGCTGCCGTTCGCGTCGGCCACCTGCTCCATCGCGACGGACGAGCTTGTCGACAAGATCATCGGAACGCCAAGCGCCCCGGCCGCTCTGGCCACGGCCAGCTCGCCGTCCGGGTGCGCCAGCCCGAGCGCGCCCACCGGCGCGAGCAGCATCGGGACCTTGAGCGCAGCGCCGAGCACCATCGAGTCGAACGCCGGGCTGGCGACGTTGGTGAGCATCCGGGGCACGATGCGCCACCGGCGGAACGCCGCCTCGTTCTCCCGCATGGTGTCCCCCCTGCCCGCGCCGTCTGCCAGGTAGCCGTACACCTCCGGGGCCAGGCGCATCCTGGCAAGCTCTTCGAGCGCGGACAGGTCAACGGGCAGGACGGGCAGCGCGCCGCTAAGGCCGTCGAGGTAGATCTCGTCCTGGTAAGACTCCAGCGGCTGATTCATGGCAGTCCGTTACGTCGAAGCGTCCGGTCCGCCTCATTGTCCGCGAGAACCAAGACCGGCGACGACTGCGTCCGTGCTGTCCGTGCTGCCCGCGCCACCGCCAGGGCCCCGTGCTGGTCCTGAGCTAGCGGAGCTGCCGCAGGAATGGATCTCGCGGCTGCGCGGGGATGACCTGAACCCTGGCGTCGGCGGCCAGGCACCCATGTGGCATGGCGATGACCGGGTTGAGATCGAGCCCGGCGACTTCGGGCAGGTCTTCAGCCAGGCGGGAGACCCGTAGCAGGACGTCGGCCAGGGCGTCGGTGTCGGCGGCCGGCCGGCCTCGGTAGCCGTCGAGCAGGCGGGCGGCGTGCACGCCGTGAATCAGCTCGCGGGCGTCGGTGTCGGTGAGCGGGGTGAGCCGGGCGGCGTGGTCGCCGAATATGTCGGTGGTGATGCCGCCGAGGCCGAACACCACCAGCGGCCCGAATACCGGCTCCTGGACGACCCCGATGAGGATCTCGGTGCCCTCGCCGATCATCGGCTGGACCAGGACGCCGGCGAGCGCGTCACCAAACCTGGCCGATAGCTCCCGGTAGGCCGCGGCCACGTCGGCCGGGCTTCGCAAATCAAGCTTGACCGCCCCGGCCTCGGTCTTGTGCACCAGGCCGGGTACCTCGGCCTTGAGCACGACCGGCCCTGCCATCCCCGCGGCGACGGTGCGGGCTTCGGTCTCGGTCAGCGCGAGCACGGTGGCGACCTGCGGGATCTGATAGCAGCTGAGGAGCTCGCGGACAGCCGTGGCTGGCAGCCAGCCGCCTGCCGGGTTGCCCTCAAGGAAACCGGCCACAAGCGCGCGAGCGTGGTCGCTGTCCACGCCGGGCAGCTCGGGCACCGCGCCGTGCGGCGCGGCGCGCCACGTGCCGTAGCGCGCCGCGTGACCAAGAACCGCCGCCGCGGCTTCGGGGTAGGCGTAGCAGGGGACAGCATCGCGGAGCTTGCCGCCCGCTGGCTTGCGCTGGTCAGCGCGCGGGATAAGGCGGACGTCTTCTGGCTGGTCAAGGATCGCGACGCAGAGCGGCTTGCCGACCTCGGCGGTGCTGACCGCCTCGGTCAGGTCGGCCAGCGCGGTCGGCACGGTGACGCAGATGATCGCGTCGACGCTGTCGTCGGCAGCGATCGCTTCCAGGCAGGCGCGGAACGCGCCGGCGTCGATCGCAGCCGTGGTGTCCACCGGGTTGGCGATCGTCGCGCCAGCGGGGATCACATCTGCGAGCCGCTGCCGCGTCGATTCGGACAGCGGCGCGAGCACAAGTCCAGCCTCGGCGCAGGCGTCGGCGGCCAGCACTCCCGCGCCGCCCGCATTGGAGACCACGACCACCCGATCGCCGGCCGGGCACGGCTGGCACGACATGAAGGCTGCCACCTCAACCAGCGCTCCGAGGCTGGCGGTGACGATGACCCCGGCCTGGGCGAACAACGCCTGCCTGGTAACAAGGGGGGTGGCGGCCGCTGCCGTGTGCGACTGAGCGGCGCGCTGCCCGGCCGCCGACCGGCCGCCGATAACCGTGAGCACCGGCATTCGCTGGGCGACGCGTCGCGCGGTTCTGGCGAACTTGCGGGGGTTGCCGAAGGATTCCAGGTACAAGATAGCCATCGCGGTCTGGTCATCGGTGTCCCACCAGGTGAGCAGGTCATTGCCGGAGACGTCGTATTTGTCCCCTGCGGAGATGAACGACGACACGCCGATCCCCAGCCGGGACAGGTGCTCGGTCAGCGCGACCCCGATGCCGCCTGACTGGACAAGCAGGCCAGCGCTGCCCGCGAGCGGGCGGTCGCGCCCGAAGGTGGCGTCCAGGCCGAGACCTGGAACGGCGATGCCGAAGCAGTTCGGTCCGACGAGGCGCATCCCGTGCTTGCGGCACGCCGCGAGCAGGCCAGGGCCTTCCGCCCCCAGCCCGGATGTGATCACCACAAGCGAGCGGACACCGCGGCGGCCGCACCGCTCGGCCACGTCCACCACGGCGCTGGCCGGCACGGCGATGACCGCGACGTCAACGTGCTCGGGCAGGTCATCGACCGACTTGGCGCAGGGCAGGCCTGCCAGCGTGTCGGCGTGCGGGTTGACGGGGTAGACACGGCCCGCGAACCCCCCGGCGAGGATGTTGTGCAGGACCTGCGCGCCCACCGAGTCCGCCTTCCGGCTGGCGCCCACGACCGCGACCGACGCGGGCAGCAGCAGGTGACGCAGGCTAGCCACATCGGAACTGCTCTCCCTGCGCGACACGGCCTCCAGGTAGTCGGGAAGGGCCGCGTCAGCGTCGCTGGCCGGAAGGGGCACGACCAGGTCCACCGCTCCGCCCTCCAGGTGCCGGCGCACCGGCAGCCCGGCATCGGCGAAGACCTGCAGCATCGCCGAATTCTCTGGCAGGACCTGCGCGGAGAAGGCGGTGACGTGATGCTGCCGTGCGATCGACACCAGGTGCTCGAGTAGCAGCGTCGCGACGCCGCGGCCGTGCATCGCGTCAGCGACCGCGAACGCGACCTCCGCCGTGTTCCCGAGAGCCATCTCGTAACTGGCGACGCCTACCACGGTCCCGTCCAGCCACGCGGTCAGCGCGACATGACCGGGCTCGGGCGGACGGCAGATGCGCTGTGCCTCGCGATCGGCGTTGGCCGGGCTCATGCTGAAGAACCGCAGGTACATGTTGTCTGGCGACATCGCCGCGTGCATGTCTCTTACGGCGTCGGCGTCTTCGGGGCTGGCTCGCCGGATCTGCACGGTGCTGCCATCGCTGAGCAGCGCGTAGCTGCCCGGCTCCGGGGTTGCTGTCATGTCGGGCATTGGCGTGGCAGTCATGGCCCTAGGCTGCCCGGCGCGATCCGGCTCAGCATGAGCAATCCGCCCCGTATTACCGGGACCTTTGGCACATGTGGTGCGGCGCCGGTCCCGTATGGATGATCTGGTGACTTTCGCTGCAGTTGACGTGACTTTCGCCCATGTATCGGGCAATCACGGCTGGATGACGCTTGTGGTGACGAAAGCTGCCTATCAGATGGATCGGATCAGGCGTCCCCGGAGGGATGTGGTTGTCATGGCCGACACGATGCACGCCAGGGCCGGCGCGCCGGAGAGCACGGCGCGGGCGCCCGGTGACCTGGGGCAGATGTCCGGGCGGGATCGGCAGAAGGCCAGGGCGCTGGGCCTGACCTCGGCGACCGGGCTGGTGATCGGCAGCATCATCGGGACCGGAGTGTTCACGATGCCTGCCGTCCTGGCCTCGGCGGGCACGATGTCGCTGCTGGTCCTCGGGGTGATCGCGATCGGCGCGATGCTGCTTGCCGTGCTATTCGGCCAGCTGACCAGGCGGGTGCCGACGGCTGACGGTGGCCTGTACGCGTACGCCAGGCATGAGTTCGGTGACTTCGCCGGGTACCTCACCGGGTGGTGCTACTGGATCCAGGCCTGGGCTGGCAACGCCGCCATCGTGTCCGCCTGGGTCTTCTACGTGGACGCGCTGTTCGGCATCCACCCGTCCGGCATCGGCAACTGGGGCATCGCACTGACCGGCCTGTGGATTCCGGTGGTCGTCAACCTCGCCGGGGTCAGGCAGATGGCCTGGTTCCAGAACGTCACGGTGGCGCTGAAGTTCCTGCCGCTGCTGTTCGTCGCGGTGGTGGGCTGGTTCTTCGTGACCTCAGCCAACTTCGGGGCGTTCAACGCCTCGGGCGGGAGCCTGTACGACGCGATCGGGATCGCCGCCGGGGTGGCGCTGTTCTCCTTCATCGGGGTGGAAGTGGCCGCGATCACCGCGAAGCGGGTCACCGACCCGCGCAGGAACGTGGGACGCGCGTCGCTGCTCGGCACCGCCGCCAGCGCGATCTTGTACATGCTCGCCTCGGCCGCCGTGATGGGGCTGGTACCGCACCATGACCTGATCAACAATGGCGCGCCGTTCGTGAACGCGTTCGCGGCGATCTTCGGCCAGGGTGCCTGGGCGGGCAAGCTGGTCGCCAGCCTGGCCGTGGCGTCCGGGATCGGCGCGCTGAACGGCTGGACGCTGGTCACCGCCGAGGTGTCGCGGGCAGTCGCGGCCGACGGGCTGTTCCCCAGGGCCTTCGCGTGGACCGACCGGAAGGACTCGGCCTGGTTCAGCATCGTCGCCGCGGCCGTGCTGCCTTCCGTGCTGATGCTGTGGAGCTACACCACCGCCACCGGCCTTAAGGTCTTCACCGACCTCGTCGACCTCACCGTCGTGACCGTCGCCATCCCGTACCTGTTCTCGGCTTGCGCGCAGCTGACCTACCTGGTCTCGCGCCGTCGCCGGGTCCAGGGCTGGCTGCTCGGCCGCGACCTGGCCATCGCCGGGGCGAGCGTCTTGTTCTCGCTGTGGGTGACCTTCGCCGCCGGCTACCAGGCCGTCTACCAGGCGCTGATCATCGTGCTCGGCGGGATCGTGCTGTACGCATTCGTCGCCGCCCGGCGCCAAGACTCGAGGAAGGCATCGTCATGACGTTCAACGTGGCATCAGAGGTAGGCAAGCTCCGCCAGGTCATCGTGCACCGGCCGGGCCTCGAACTGTCCAGGCTCACCCCGCAGAACATCGCCGGGCTGTTGTTCGACGACGTCATGTGGGCCAAGAAGGCCAAGGAAGAGCACGACGCTTTCGCCGAGGCACTGCGCGACAAGGGCGTCACCGTGCACTACTTCAGCCAGCTGCTCGCGGAGACGCTCGCCTTGCCCGATGGCCGCGCGTTCGTCCTCGACCGGGTCTGCACGCCTGAGGTCCTCGGCCCGAGCCTCGTCGGCCCGGTCCGCAGGCTGTTCGACGATCTCGACGGGCCCGCCCTGGCCCAGTACCTGGTCGGCGGCGTGCTGAAGGCCGACCTGCACCCAGGCCGCGTGCACAGCCTGAAGTGGAGCAT
>JASIBM010000223.1 GCA_030045175.1 Streptosporangiaceae bacterium
CCTGCATGATCGCGGACTGCCGCCGGCAACTTCCTGCGACGGCAGTCCGTGATCATGCTGGCAGGCTTGTCCTATGGTGACAAGGACAGCTGAGGGCGGCCGAGATTCTGGAGCTGGCGCATGAGTGAGATGACGGAAAGCGCCGCCCCAGCTACCGATGTCTCTGAGTCCGCCCAGCCATCGGCCGCGGGCGGCTACGAGTCTGGCGCAGAAGCTGGCGAGGCTGGCCCGGCAGCTGCCGCGGGCGATGCAGGCGGCCGGCCGGCGGCCGGCCTGGCACAGTCGACCGACTCGGCGGACGGCGCCTCCCCGACCGAAGACTCGATCGGCGAGGGCACCGAGCTGGGCACAACCGGAGGCGACCAGGCGACCAGCGCCGAGGCGGGCGAGCTAGGCCCGGCACCGGCCACGGACAACGCTGACAGCCCGCCGGCGGCCGGCCTGGCACAGTCGACCGACTCGGCGGATGGTGCCTCCCAGCCCGAAGATTCAATGGGCGAGGGCACCGAGCCGGGCACAGCCGGCGGCGATCAGGCGGCCAGCGCCGAAGCGGGCGAGCTAGGCCCGGCACAACCCGACGAACTACCGCAATCCCCTGCCGAAGACCAAGCCCAGCACCCCGACGAACTACCCCAGTCTCCCGCCGAAGACCAAGCCAAGCACCCCGACGAACTACCCCAGTCCCCCGCCGAAGACCAAGCCAAGCACCCCGACGAAGTGCCAGATCCCGCAGCCGATGTTCATGAGCCTGCTGGCGTTGGCGACACGGACAACAACAGCGGTGCCGACCGCATCGTGGCCGAAAATAAAGCTACCGACAACGGCACGAGCAGCGGTGATGATGATGCGAATACAGGTGGCGACCAGACAACCCAGGCCGACACGACCAGCGATGATCAGGACGCCCAGACCGACACGGGAAACGGCGACAAGGGCAGCTATGAGAAGCTCGCCGCTATTGTTAAGCCTGAGGAATATAGCACCCTGAATATCTCACCAGCGGCCGACGTGCCGACCGACAGGCCGGTAACGCCGACGAACACGCCGATCAATAAGTCCGACGATAAAGGACTGCGGCGGTTATGACCGGACGCGGTGACCGCGGTACGCAAGGGAGGGCCGGGGCATGGCAGATGACCAGGCCGGGTCGGTAATGACCGGGCAGGGCGCGGCGCTGCTTTCTTCGCTAGCCAGCCAGCGAAGGCACGTCCTGGGGATCTTGGAAGGGCTGCCCGACGAGGCGCTGCGCCGGCCGGTGCTGCCATCCGGATGGACGTGCCTGGGACTGGTCCAGCATCTGGCCCGCGATGTCGAGGAATTCTGGTTCCGCCGGGTTGTCGCCGGCCAGCCTGCCGACCCACGCGGCGCCGACGCATGGCAGGTCGGCCCCGAGGTCCCGGCTGACGACGTCTTCGCCGACTACCGCAGGCAGATCGACCGAGCGAACGCCGTCATCGCCGCCACGCCCCTGGACGCGGCACCGAAGTGGTGGCCGGACTACTTCGGCAGCTTTCACCTCGACGACCTGCACGCGATCATCCTGCACGTGATCACCGAGACCGCCTGCCATGCCGGACACCTGGACGCGGCGCGCGAACTCATAGACGGCCGCACCTGGCTCGTCCTCCCACGCTGACCCCACCCCAACTGCGCTCCCTGACACAATGCCGCCCGGGCCCGCGGCCCTGCCCGGGCCCACGGCCCTGCCCGGCCCACGGCTCTGCCCGGCACGCGCGGCCGGATGGCCCGTTTTCGCCCGCAGGGTCGGCTGTGCCCAACACCAACGTGGGGCCCTTGCCGGGCCAATAGCACCAGCAAGGGCCCCACGCTGGGGCTGGGGCCGGGCGCCACCCGGCATCGGCGCCAGGGACTGCGACGTCCTTGCTGACATCGCCGGCCGCGGTAGCACGTTCCTCACCACCACAGACGGCGGGCAGACGTGGACCAGCCGGCCCGGGCCCGCGGCGAGCCTCGGCGGCCCGCCCATCGGTCCTCCGGGTCCCTCGCAAAACGGCCTGGCGCAGGACGCCATGTCGTGCACCACGATCTCCTGGTGCGCCGTCATCGCCTACCACGGCGACGCCTCCGGCTCGTCATCGCAGGTCTTCACGACCTCGGACGGCGGGACCAGCTGGCGCCAGAGCACGTTCCCCTCACCCGCGTCCGGGGACTTCATGCCGAGCGACCTGAGCTGCAGCGGGACGACCTGCGTCACCGTCGGGGCGATCGTCGGCCCCTACACCCAGTTCAAGCCCAGAGGGCCTGGAGGATATTCGGGTCAGGGCGTCCGCACCCTGGCCGGGGCGGCGTACGCGAGCGACGACGGCGGGGCGACATGGTCGGCGTCCTCGGCGCCGCCGAGTGCCGATAGCGGCCAAGTCACGTCGCTGACCTGCCCTGACGCCACCGAGTGCTACGCCGCCACGACGGGCGCTGTGTTCCTGACCCGGGACGGCGGCCAGACCTGGGACCGGGTGAGCACCTCCGGGCTACCCGGCCCGTCTGGTTCATCGCCGGGATGGACCTTCGGCGCCATGTCCTGCGCCACCTCGTCCTCGTGCTGGCTCGTCGGCGCCGCAGCGCCGCAGCCTTATCCCAGCTCGCCAACTCGGCGGCCCGGCGGCCGGGCCGCACGGGCATTCTCCATCGGCCAGGCGCAGGGCCTGCTCGCTTCGACCGCCGACGGCGGGTCGACCTGGGCGCTGTCCACTGTGCCCGCCGGGGTCGGCGGGGTGATCGACGTCACCTGCCCCGGCACATCCACGTGCTTCGCGCTGGGCGTCGAGCAGACCAGTGCAACACCCAGCAGCAGCGGGGTCGTGCTGCTGACCAACGCCTCGTGACAGCAGGGATCGGAAGGCGGCAGGCATCTGTCACCCGGCCGTCAGGGTCGTGTAGTCCGTGGCTGGCAGTTGTGCGTTAAGTGGGCGTGGGAACCCAGCGGCTGGACTTCGCGGAGTTCTACCGGCAATCCAAGGATGCGTGCCTGTTCGCCGTCTTGGTGAGCGCCGGCGACCGAGACGTGGCGCAAGATCTCGTTGACGAGGCATTCGCCCGTGCCTGGGCATCATGGCGGTCGGTCAGCAAGCATCCGGCACCAGCGGCCTGGGTCGTCCGCACCGCGCTGAACGCCGGCGTCTCCCGGTGGCGAAGTCGCCGCAGGGAAGTGCCGCTACCCGAGCCTGGCGAGGTCGCGGACCTGGCTGCGGGGCAGGAAGCCACCGACAGCCCCCTCGATCCGCAGATCATGGCGGCCCTGGCCAGGCTGCCTGCCAGGCAGCGGCAGGTAGTCACCGCCCGGCTGCTACTTGACCTGGACACCAGCCGCACCGCCGAGGCGCTTGGCATCTCGCCCAGCGCGGTCAAGGCTCACCT
>JASIBM010000224.1 GCA_030045175.1 Streptosporangiaceae bacterium
GCCGCTAACCGCCTACGACGCGCTGGCCAGGTTCCTGCGATCACTCGGGGTAGCCGACCGTGACATCCCGGTCGATGAAGAGGAACGGGCAGCCAGGTTCCGGAGCCTGCTTGACGGCCGCCGGATGCTGATCGTCCTCGACAACGCTGCCACCACCGAGCAGGTCCGCCTCCTCCTGCCCGGCACGCCGTCCTGCGTGGTGCTAGTGACCAGCCGCGATTCCCTTGCCGGACTTGTTGCCAGGGACGGCGCCCGACGCCTTGAACTGGACCTGCTGCCGGCAACAGACGCGACTGCGCTGCTACGGGCGCTGATCGGCGCGCGCGCGGAGGCCGACCCGCCGGCGACCGCCGCACTCGCCGGGCATTGCGCAAGACTGCCACTGGCGCTCCGCGTAGCGGCCGAGCTCGCCACCGCCCGTCCTGCGTTGCCCCTGGCTGAGCTGGTCGATGAACTGGCCGATGAACAACGGCGGCTGGACCTGCTTGACGCTGGGGGTGACCCCCGGACGGCAGTCCGGGCCGTGTTCTCCTGGTCATACCAGCACCTCCCGGCGGACGCCGCCGACGCGTTCCGACTGGTTAGCCTGCATCCAGGCCCAGACTTCGACGTGCACGCGGTGGCGGCCCTGGCCGGTACCACGGTCGAGCACGCCGCAGGCCTTCTCAGGAAACTCGCGCAGGGGCACCTGATCCAGGCCGCCGATCCCGGCCGCTACACGATGCACGACTTGCTCAGCGCCTACGCGCGGCACCTGGCCAGCACTGCGCCGGGCGCCGAGCGCCAGGCAGCGCTGGCCCACGTGCTTGGTTACTATCTCGCGACGGCGGCCGCCGCGATGGACGCGCTGGTCCCCGCGGAGCAGGAGTACCGGCCACATGTCCCGTTGCCCGCGGCGCCGCTCCCGCTGGTGGCCGACCCGGCGGCCGCACGTGCCTGGCTGGATTCCGAACGCGACGTCCTGGTGAGGATTGCCGGGTACGTCGCTAGCCACGGTGCACCTGAGCACGCTATGCGGCTATCCGCGATCCTGCAGCGCTACCTTCTCGCTGGTCACTACCTGGACGCTGTCGTGATCCACAAGCATGCCTGCAGCGCCGCCCGCCAGGTCGGCGACAGGGCGACCGAGGCCTACGTACTAGAACGTCTCGGCGTCGTCTGCAACCGTCTGGGCCGCTACCAGGAGGGTGCCGGATGCCTGAAGCAGGCCCTGGGCCTGTTCCGGGAGATCGGCGACCGCCGAGGGGAGGGCCTTACCCTGACCAGCCTGGCCGGCGCTGAGCGGCGGTACAGCTGTTACCCGAAGGCGGCTGCCCTGGGGCACCAGGCTCTGGGCCTGTTCCTGGAAATCGGCGACCGGCTGGGCGAGGCCCTTGCGCGAATGGAAATAGGAGTGGCCGAGTGGCAGCAGGGCGGCTATCGGCAGGCCGGCTTTCATTTCGAGCGAGCCAGGATCCTTTACCATGCGGCAGGCGACACGTCCAACGAGGCCCACGCGCTCAGCAACCTCGGAATGATCAACGAACTGCTCGGCCGCTACCCGCAGGCCTCAGAAAACCTCCAGCGGGCACTCGCGGTGTTCCGTCTGCTCGGTCAGCGTGAGGGCGAGGCCAGCACGCTGACCGACCTTGGATCGGTCGCCTGCAGGCAGGGCCAGTATGCCGATGCGGCCAGCTACCAGGAGCAGGCCCTGGCCCTGTCCCGCGAGATCGGCGAGCGGACGGGCGAGGCCGAGTCACTCAACGGTCTAGGTGAGGTCCTGCTCGCGGCCGGCCAGCCGGAGCGGGCACGCGAACAGCACGCCGCCGCCCTCACGCTGGCCAACGAGATCGGCGAGAAGCATGAGCAGGCCCGCGCCCGCAACGGCCTCGGCGCGGCCCTGCTCGCAGCCGGCCAGCCAGAGCGGGCACACGAACAGCACGCCGCCGCCCTCACGCTGGCCAACGAGATCGGTGCCACACCGCAGGCACATCGCGCGCTGGCTGGGCTCGCTGCCGCCGGTTAGCGCGCGTTAGGACGCCTTTAAGAGCCGGTCCCGATGCTGGTCATGCACTTACCGCCGACCGGGCGGGAGGCATGTCAGAAAGGAGATCGCGTGCGCACGCGAGCATCACTTAAGGTCCTGGCCGTGGGTGCGGCTGCGCTGGCAGCGGCGGCTATCGCTGCCGCCGGCCCCGCGCAGGCCGCTTCGGCCGGGTCGCTCGACCCGTCCTTCGGCACGGGCGGGGTGGTTACCGTGCCCGCCGGTTTCGGTGTGGGGACAATGCTGACTCAGTCGAATGGCACGATCCTCGTCATGGGCTCGCTGACCAACACGGTCACCGACGACGCCGAGTTCGCCGTCCTCAGTTACAACGCGAACGGGACGCTGAACACCAGCTTCGGGACGGGCGGGGAGGCCGTGGCCAGCTTCCCCGGCGCGTCCGCCGAAGCGTCCGCCATCTTCGTGCAGTCCGACGGCAACATCGTCGTGGCAGGCTCCGAGGTTACTCCGGGCGAAGCGGAGGATGCCGCGGTCGCCGAGTTCAACGCGAACGGGACGCTGGACACCAGCTTCGGCAACGGCGGCGAGGTGACGACCTCCGCCGACCCGGCCGGGGACGTCGGACTATCCGCGGTGCTGGTCGAGCCCGACGGCGACATTCTCGTCGGTGGCGGCATCGCTGGGGCCCCCAAGGCCGCCCACCTGACCGCGCTGATCCGCTACAACGCGAACGGGACCCTGGACACCAGCTTCGGCAGCGGCGGCTTCGCCGTGCAGAACGTGGGTAGCCCCGGCATAGTCGCGCTCGGCGAAGACGCCGCTGGCGACATCTTCGTTCAGAACATCAACAACAGCGACACTATCGGCGACAGCCAGCCCTCCCTCGGCGAGTACAGCCCGGCGGGAGTGCCCGACTCTACGGTGACGTTCCCGTCCTCTTCCAGCATCACCGTGTCCTCGACCGGCGGGTTCCAGCCCAACGGCACCTACCCCGTGGGCCAGATGGTCGAGGAGATTCCCGCGGTTGGCGAGGTCACGTACGACGTCCAGGTCCAGCTCGATTCGCTGCCCGCAGGGGCGGCGAGCGCGGGCTTCAGTAACCCTCCGTTCGCCTATGCCAGCGGCGTGGCAGCCAACACCATTAGCGGGAGCCCGGTCGTCGGGCCCAACGGCGATGTCGTCGTCGACGGGTCGACCTGCGGCACCTTCAAGCACGGCGTCTGCCAGGACGGGCAGCTCTCGGTCGCGCAGCTCACCCCCACCGGGAGCCTGGACAGCACCTTCGGTACTGACGGTGTCACCACGATCCCCGTCAGTTCCAGTGGTTCCAACGTGCTCACCTCACTGGCTACCCAGCCCGACGGCGACATCCTCGTCGGCGTCCAGAACTGCACCACTACCTGCACAGACACGATCGAGCGCCTGATCGGCTAGCCGCCCGGGTGACAGGGGGGCAGTCCCAGGGGTCTCCCGTCCGCTATCTCAGGACGGGAGACCCCTGGGGTCCGGTGCGGCCAACTGGCCGGCGCGCAGGCTTTATCAAGCGAGTCAGGTGACTGCCTGGCTGGCCGCGATCTTGTCCTTGATCGCGGCCACTCCGGCGCATCGCACTGATAGTTCGTGCGTGCTCCAGGATGTCGATGTCGGCCTGGCGGGACATGTTGGCCGGGTTGATCACGACCTTGGCCAGCACCCGGTCGAGCACCGGCGCCGAGGTGCTCGATGGACCGCATGCCCTCCCCCGATGCCCTGGACCAGGACGGTCGTGGGGATCCCCGTCGACTGCAACTGCAGGTGCTCGACGGCCTCCCAGCCGCAGCGCTGATAGAACCCAACGGCTTCGTCGCCGGTCGCAACCCAAGTCCGAGGGTGGCCAAGTGATGCGGCGACGTCCTGCAAGCTCTCCAGCAGCTGACGACCGACCCCCGTTTTGCGGCTTTCCGCGCGAACGACCATGCCCACGATCCAGGGTGCCCGGCCAGCGCGCTCGACCGCGTTGAGCTCGTTATCGGCCCGATCGAGCCCCACAGCTCCGACCGCACCACCGGCCACGTCGATGGCCACGAGCGTCATCGGCAGCTCACCCCACGGGCCTGCCTCCTTAACGGTGACCTCGATGAAAGGTGCAGGGTCCTGGGTCCCGTATGCCCACTCTTTCCACCGGAGCAGGCCAACCTGTTCCATCAGCTCGGGCCGATCGGCAAGTGACTCGACACGAAGGTCACAGGAAGCCGCCATGACTTGCTCCTGATCGTGATTCGCAACGAGGTCCCGGACTGAAGCCTGCCTGCGACACTAAGGAAACACCAGATGAGCCGCCGTCACGCTCACGGAACAGGTCACCGCACGTCAAGCCCGGTGACGGCCCTGCCGATGATCATGCGCTGGATCTCCGACGTGCCCTCGAAGATCGTGAAGATCTTGGCGTCCCTGTGCCAGCGCTCGAC
>JASIBM010000225.1 GCA_030045175.1 Streptosporangiaceae bacterium
GTCCATGTGACCGTGGAGACGCCGCTGAAGCTGGATCCCGAGCAGGAGGAACTGCTCAGGCAGCTCGCGAGGCTACGCGGCGAGGAGTCGCCGCCTGGCCGGTTCGCGCCGGGGGAGCAGGGATTCTTCTCCCGGCTGCGGGACGCGTTCAACGGCCGCTGAGCGCGGGAGAGCGCGCTTGCCAGCCGGGTCGGCACGGGGGGTTCCGGGGGGTCGTCCCCGCGGGTCGGCACCGGGGGTTCCGGGGGGTCGTCCCCCCGGGTCGGCACCGCCGGTGTTCTTCGGTGAGCGGGCGCTGCTTGGCCGCGCGGAGTTTACCCTGGCCGGAGCCGAGGGCAGGCACGCGAGCACCGTGCGCAGGATCTCCGCAGGCGAGCGGGTTGACGTGACCGATGGCGCAGGGCTGCTCGCCGAGTGCGTGGTCATCGCCGTGCGGCCGGACGAGCTCGACCTTGCCGTGCTCGAGCGGCGGCACGAGCCAGAGCCTGGCTGCCGGGTCGTGGTGGCGCAGGCCATCATCAAGGGGGATCGCGGCGAGCTGGCCGTGCAGCTCATGACCGAGGTCGGCGTCGACGTCATCATCCCGTGGGCGGCGAAGCGATGCGTGGCGGCCTGGCGCCCTGACCGGCAGGACAAGTCACTCGCCCGCTGGCGGGTGACGGCGCGGGAGGCGGCCAAGCAGTCGCGCCGAGCCAGGTTCCCCGAGGTAACCGGGCAGGTTCAGCAGGAACAGCTGCTTGACCGGGTGCGCGGTGCCGCCCTGGCCTGCGTGCTTGAGCCTGGGGTGCCGGGCGCGCTGGCGGATGTCGAGCTTCCTGCTGGCGGCGACATCGTGCTCGTCGTCGGTCCAGAGGGTGGCATCACCCCGGCCGAGCTGGCCGGGCTTACCAGCGCGGGCGCGGTGGCCGCCAGGCTCGGTCCGCACGTGCTACGGGGGTCCAGCGCCGGAGCGGTTGCCGCCGCGCTGGTGCTGAGCAGGTGCGGCCGCTGGGACTGAGCGCCGCCCGCCTACCCACCCGCGCACGGGGTTGGTGACGCGCTCGGGGTTGGTGACGCGCTCGGGGATGGCGATGGCGTCGCGGCACGCGTCGGCGACGTGGTGGGCGTCGCGGCCGGCGGCCTTACCATGCCTGGCGGCGGCTCTGGCGGGGACGCCGACGGCGTGCCTGAGGGACTCGGCGAACCAGCGCCGCTCGGGCTTGGCGACGGGCTAGTGCCCTGCGTGGGCGCCGCGCCGGGTGGGCCCTCGGTGCAGGTCGGAGACGGCGTGGGGATGGGATACCCGCTCGATCCTGGCTGAGTGCCAGGGCCAGGATGGGTGGTCGCCGGCCTGGGCGTGCTGGCCGGCGCCGACGGGCGCGTCGTGCGGCTTGGGGTGGTGATCCTCGTCGCAACCTGGATCGGAGAGCTGGCCGACAGCGCGGCTCCGGTCCAGGTCGCGGCGCCGGCGACGAAGAGGCAGGTCGCGACCGCCGTGGCCGGGCGCAGCCAGCGGAGCCAGCCGCCCTTGCCGAGGTCCGGCCGGAATCGCCCGGCCACGGCGCCGGCCAGCCACCTGAGCCACGAGCCTGCGAGGCTGCGCCCGCGCGAGATTCCGCCGCTGGCCATGGCCGCCGTCTGGGACCAGCGCAGCGGCATGGCCGGGCGCCTTGCCACGATCTTCGTGCGGATCTTGTCCAGGCCGTCAGCCGATGGCTCGACCGAGTCGGCTGCCCGCCGCAGCTCCTGCCGTAGCGCGTCATCGAGCATTGAGTCATGCTGTTCACGGCGGCGGCTCATTGGTCGTCTCCCGCCCGCGAGTCACGCTCGAGCACGCACCGCAGCGCGGCCATCGCCCGCGCCGTGTGGCTCTTCACCGCGCCGCGGGTGATCCCCATGGCGGCGGCGATCTGCGCCTCGGAGAGGTCACCGTAGTAACGGAGCACGACCACCTCTCGCTGCCGGTCGGGCAGCGCGCGCAACGCCGCGATCACCGAGGACCGCTCGATCAAGGTGAGTGCCCCGTGCTCGGCGCTCGGCATGTCTGGCGGGGGCTTGGCGGGGTTGCGGTCGACGACCAGGCGATGCCGGAGCACGGAACGTGACCGGTTGACGACGGCCGCGCGAAGGTAGGAGAGCGCCTTGTCGCCGTCGCGCAGCCGGTGCAAGCCGGCGTGCAACGCGACAAACGAGTCCTGCACTACTTCCTCCGCGCTCGCGATGTCGTGCAGCAGCAGCATCGCCAGGCGTACCAGGGCGCGGTAGTGCGCGCCGTACAGCTGTGCGATGGCAGCGTCGGCCTCTGACGCGTCCAGGCGTGCCTTCGCCGGGAACGGCCCTAGCGCGTTGTCAGCCGCCAGGGTTTGCGTCACCTTGGTAGGACGCGCTGACCCGCCATCAGGTTCACGCGCCTTCATTGCCAGCATTAACGGCGGCGCCGGCCGGGCGCGAGCCATGACCTGGCGCGTCGCCGGATCTGGCACGTTGACGCTCCACGATCAGCTGCTCCAGACCTAAGTGGCCGCGCATATCGGAGTTCACAGTAATGCCACCATATCTTCCCCTGCCGCCGGGCGCCCTGCCCGCTGGGCGCAGTACCGCGGGCCGGCCGCGCATGCAGGCAGCCCGGCTGGCCGGGCACACGTTAGGATCGGCCCGTGCCCGAATGTGTGTTCTGCGCGATCGCGGCCGGCGAGGCCGCGGCGACGCGAGTGCTCGAGACCGCGCGCACGGTCGCATTTCGTGACATCAACCCGCAAGCGCCTAGCCACGTGCTGGTGATCCCGAAGGCGCACCACCGCGACGTGGCCGCGCTCGCCGAGGTAGACGGCGGGCTGCTGGCCGAGGTGCTCGCGCAGGCTCATGCGGTGGCGCAAGCTGACGGCATCGCGCGGACCGGTTATCGCGTTGTATTCAATACAGGCAACCATGCTGGCCAGACGGTGCCGCACGTGCACGCGCACGTCCTAGGCGGCAAGCGGATGGGATGGCCACCCTGGCCACCAGCGTGACGGTATCCGGCGTGAGGCAGGGATTTGAAGAAGGGTAACGGCGAGACGGGCAGGGCGGGACTTCCTGGCGGGCCAGGTGACGACGGCGCGACATCGCTGCGGATCGTGATCGCAGAGCCGCACTCGATGGTGAGCCTGCTCGGCTCGCGCGATAAGCTACTCCACGTCATCGAGGACGCGTTCGAGTCGGACATCCACGTGCGCGGCAACGAGATCACCGTGACCGGCTCGGCGAATGAGGCGGCGGTCATCGGCGAGGTCTTCGACGAGCTCACCAGGCTGGTCGCGAGCGGCACCGAGGTGACGACCGACGTGGTGGAGCGCAGCGTGGCGATGCTGCGCCGCAAGTCCGGTGCCCGGCCAGCGGACGTGCTGACCTTGGACATCTTGTCGTCCCGCGGTCGGACGATCCGGCCCAAGACGCTCAACCAGAAGCGTTATGTCGACGCCATTGACAACCACACCATCGTGTTCGCGATAGGTCCGGCCGGAACGGGGAAGACGTACCTGGCGATGGCCAAGGCGGTGAAGGCGCTCCAGGCAAAGGATGTCAACAGGATCATCTTGACCCGGCCCGCCGTGGAGGCAGGCGAACGGCTGGGTTTCTTGCCAGGGACGTTGTACGAGAAGATCGACCCGTACCTGCGGCCACTCTACGACGCCCTGCACGACATGGTGGATCCCGACTCGATACCGCGGTTGCTCGCGGCGGGCACCATCGAGATCGCGCCGCTCGCGTACATGCGCGGCCGGTCGCTCAACGACTCGTTCATCATCCTCGACGAGGCGCAGAACACCTCCGCCGAGCAGATGAAGATGTTCCTGACCAGGCTCGGCTTCGGGTCGCAGGTGGTGGTCACGGGTGACGTGACCCAGGTTGACCTGCCGGCCGGCCAGGTCAGCGGGCTGCGAGTGGTGCAAGACGTGCTCGAGGGCGTGCCTGACGTCTACTTCTGCAAGCTGACCGCGCACGATGTCGTCAGGCACAAGCTCGTCGCCGACATCGTGGACGCGTACGCGAGGTACGACGCCGCGAAGGCCGCCGCCGAGGCGAGCCGGCTTCCGGCTAGCCGCGCGCGGCGGGACGCCGGCCGGGCCAGATGACGAGGCGAGCGGGAGGCGCGTGAGCATCGAGATCGCCAACGAGTCGGGCGTCGTCGTGGACGAGGCCGCGCTGGCCGCGCTGGCCAGGCACGTGCTCGACGAGTTGCGGGTGCATCCGCTGGCCGAGCTGTCGGTGCTGCTCGTCGACGAGCCAGCCATGACCGAGCTGAACGCGCGGTGGATGGGCGAGCAACGGCCCACCGACGTGCTCGCCTTCCCCATGGATGAGCTGCGCCCGCCGCAGCCAGGCGGCACGCACGCCGAGCAGGACGCGGGGGAGGATGGCGCGATGCCCGGCCTGCTCGGCGACGTGGTCATCTGCCCGCGGGTGGCGGCGGCGCAGGCCCGCAGGGCAAGGCACAGCGTGGCTGACGAGATCGACCTGCTCTGTACCCACGGCATCTTGCACCTGCTCGGCTATGACCACGCCGATCCGGCCGAGCTGGCGGTGATGTTCGGGCTTCAGGACAGGCTGCTTGCCTCATGGCGGGCCGATCGCGTCCAGGGCGACGCCGGCGGCGCCCCGGCCGGCGCCGACGGCGGCTAGGTCCTGCTCATGGGCTGGCTGATCGTCGCGGCAGCCGTGCTCGTGCTGTTCGCTGGCCTGTGCGCGAGTGCCGACACGGCGCTGCTGCGCGTCTCCAGGGCCGGGGCCAAGGAGCTCGCGGGGTCGGCGCGTGAGGCGTCCGCGCCGCTGCAGGCGGTGCTGAGCGAGGTGCCTAAGTACATCGCGGTGCTCCTGCTGGCCAGGGTCGCGGCGGAGCTTGGCGCTACGGTGCTCGTCACCGCCGTGCTAGTGGAGGATGCGGGGATCACGTGGCAAGCGTTCCTGATCGCGGTCGCGGTCATGACCGTCGTCGTCTACGTGGTGGCCGGGATCGTGCCGCGGACCCTCGGCCGGCAGTACGCGGCCAGCGTCGCCGACACCGCGGCCGGCGTCATGCAGCCGGTGGTGCGGCTGATGGGGCCGCTGCCTTCGCTGCTGCTCGCGACCGGGCGGGTGCTCGGGCGTGGCGGCGGGCAGCAGGCTGGGCCATCTGGTGAAGAGGAGGACCTGCGCGGCCTGGTGGACTTGCTCGAGCGACGCCGGGTGATCGAGCCAGGCGAGCGGGCGATGATCCACTCGGTCTTCGAGCTAGGTGACACGATCGTGCGCGAGGTGATGGTGCCGCGCACGGCAATGATCTTCGTCGAGCGCGGCAAGACGCTGCGGCAGGCGCTCTCGCTGGCCCTGCGCAGCGGCTTCTCCAGGCTCCCCGTGGTGGGTGAGAACCTTGACGACGTCGTCGGGATCGCGTACCTCAAGGACATCGTGACCAGGACCTACGAGCAAGCCGACGGCCTGGCGACCGACGCCGTCGGCACGCTGATGCGCCCGGCCACGTTCGTGCCGGACAGCAAGCCGATCGACGACTTGCTCAGGGAGATGCAGGCGGCCCAGATCCACGTGGCGATCGTCATCGACGAGTACGGCGGGACCGCGGGGCTCGTCACGATCGAGGACATACTCGAAGAGATCGTCGGCGAGATCGCCGACGAGTACGACAAGGAGCTCCCGCCAGTCGAGTGGCTCGGCCAGGACAGCGCGCGGGTAACGGCCCGGCTGCCGGTCGACGAGCTCGCGGACCTGTTCGACGTGCAGATCGAGGCCGAGGACGTGGAAACGGTGGGCGGGCTGCTGGCGCAGCGCCTGGGACGAGTGCCGATCGCCGGCTCGACGGCCGTGGTCGCCGGGCTTCGGCTGACGGCGGAGAGCCTGGCCGGCCGGCGCAACCGGATCGGGACGGTGACCGTGCAGCGACTGGGGCCGGACGGCGCACGGCAAGCTCCCGCCTCGGCAGAGGTGGCCGGGGACCGGCCCGCGCCTGACCCGGGCCTGGACGGCGACCACGTCGTGGCGGCCAGTGCCCCTGGCGCGGACGGAGGTGGCCAGGCCAGCGGACCAGATGCGGAACCCGGCCAGGCCGGCCATGGGTCACAGTAAGCTCATTGGGTGGATGAGGCTCAGCTTGGGCCCGAGGACCTGAAGATCATCACCCTGGCCCGCTCGGCCAAGGCTCGAGTAGGGTCCGCCGAGGGCGCCGCCGTCAGGGACGAGACCGGCCGCACCTACGCGGCCGCGGCAGTGGCGCTGCCGTCGCTGCGGCTGTCTGCCATCGCGCTGGCCGTCGCGATGGCCGTGTCGAGCGGCGCGAGGACGCTTGAGGCCGCCGTGGTGGTAGGCGACGGCCAGGGACCCGGTGCCGAGGACATCGCCGCCGTCAGGGACATCGGGCCTGGTGCGCTGATAATCCACGTCGGATCGGACGGAGCCGTCCGCGAGACGTTCAGCCCGTGAAGCCTGCACCAGCGCAAGCACAGGTTCCGAACGGGTTCGCCGCCGGCTTCGCCTGCTTCGCTGGCCGGCCAAACGTCGGCAAGTCGACGCTGATGAACGCTCTCGTCGGCACCAAGGTGGCGATCACGAGCAGCCGCCCGCAAACAACCCGGCGGGTGATCAGGGGCATCGTGCGCCGCCAGGATGCTGAGCTGATCATCATCGACACGCCAGGACTGCACCGGCCGAGAACGCTGCTCGGCGAGCGGCTGGACAGCCTGGTGCGCTCGACGCTGAGCGAGGTGGACGTGATCGGATGGTGCGTGCCCGCGGACGAGCGGATAGGGCCTGGGGACAAGTACCTGGCGACCGAGCTGTCCGGGCACGTGGGCACGCCCGTGTTGGCGATCGTCACCAAGGCCGACCGGGCAACGAAGGAGCAGGTGGCCGCGCAGCTTGCCGCGGTGGCCGAGCTGGGTGACTGGGCCGACATCGTGCCGGTGTCCGCGGTCACCGGGTTCCAGCTCGACGTGCTTGCCG
>JASIBM010000226.1 GCA_030045175.1 Streptosporangiaceae bacterium
GCTATCACCAGTGGCCGAACGCGGGCCCGTTCATCGCTGCGCTGCGCCCAGCCGTCGCGAGCGCGTCCGGCCTCATCTACGTGCCCGGCCACGAGCAAAACATCGGCGAGTACTACCTGCCCCAGGGCGCCGACTGGCCCCGGTGGAGTTCGGCGCTCGCGCTCGACCCGGCTGGCCTGCCCAGCCCGGTGCCGCCAGGCCAGTGGCCGCAGTACTACCGCAAGCAGCTGCGCACCGGCAACTACGGCATCATCGCGCTGTTCTACGACACGACGTTCGCGTCCACGTCGGCGCTGCCGGGAAGCATCCTGCTCGCGCGGCACGGCGGCCGGACCTACGACAGCCTGCTGAACCTCGTCGGCAGCAACTCCGACGCGCTCGGCCTGCCGACGCTGACGCTGGCGCTGGAGAAGGACCCCGCCTACAAGCTCGTCGCGGTCGGGCCGTACGACGAGAGCAGCACGCCAGGCACCTACGACTACGGCGTCTTCGCGATCTGGAAGCGGGTCTCGTCACCGTGAGAGCCACCACGATCGCCCCGCCCGGCCAGCCTTCCCGCCATCAGGCGAGCACCGCCGGCCGGCCCTGGCAGCGGCCCGGGGTGATCACGCTCGCCTTCGCCGCCATCCTGGCGGCCGGGATCGCGCTCCGGCTCTGGCACCTGGCCTTGTCCCCGGCCTGGCAGTGGGACGAGACCGTCTACTGGCGGGTAGCCGTCAACGTACAGCACGGCATGTTGTCCGAGCACCCGCTCCGCGGCGTGGCCTGGACCCCGTTCCTCTACCAGCCGCCGTTTTACCTGCTGCTCCTCGCCAAGTGGTTCAGCCTGACCGGCGCCACCATCTACCACGCCAGGATCCTCGGCGTGATCATGACAGCGGGGATGCTGATCGCGCTGTTCCGGTTGCTGTGGAAGATCCACGGGCCGGCCATCGCGCTGGTCGCCATCACCCCCATCGTTTTCGACGGCTGGCTGCTCTACATCGAGCGGATCTCCTACATCGAGAACGCGCTGATGCTCGTGATCGTCATCGCGATGCTGCTGTACCAGCGCGCGCTCGAGCGGCCCTCCTGGCAGCGCTTCGCGCTGGCTGGCGCGGCGATCGGGGCCGCCGCGATCTTCAAGCAGACCGGCGCCTACGTACTGCTCGCCGCGCTGCTGTGCTGGCTCATCCTGCGCCGTGACCACAGGGGGCACCTGGTCATGGTCGGCGTGGCTGTCACGGTCATCGTGGCCTACGTGGTGGTGATGATCCGCATGTACAACCTGCCCGGGCACCCGTGGTTCACCAGCCAGTCCCTGGTACAGATCCAGCGCGTGCTCGGCATACAGCAAAGCGGCGGCACGCTCACCTCGCCGGGCAAGCTAGCGCACCTGCTCGCGGCTCAGTACGGGATATTCGTGCCAAGCCTGCTGTGCGCGTTCGCGGCCACGCTGATCGCGCTGCGGCGCCTGCTCGCCTGCTACCGGGCGCGCGACTGGCTGCCCGCCCGCGGCAACGCGCTCTTCTTCGCATGGCTGGCCAGCGGTGTCGTCGTCTTCGGCCTGAGCTCGCTGAAGTTCCCGCAGTACTTCGTGCTGATCCTGGTCCCGGCTTACTGCTTCTTGTGGACCGAGGTGACCAGGTGGAACTGGCGATCCGCGTGGAAGGCCGCCGTGATCGGCACGGCCGCGCTGGCCGGGCTCGGGTCGTTCGCGCTCGCCGTGTCGTCACTGAGCGCCAACACGCTCGCCGAGGTTCAGCAGTACGCGGCGACGCACATCCCGCGCACGAGCCTGGTCGTAACCGAGCAGACCATCGGCGACCTCATCAACCAGCCCTGGTGCACGGTGGAGTACGCCGAGCCTTGCCTGTCATCGCCTGACAAGCCGCCCAAGACCCCGACCTACGTGATCACCTGGACGACGTACCTTCAGTCCAGTTTCAGCACTAATGATCCGGCGTTTCATGAAATGATGCGAGTCGCCGTGCGCGTCATCACCTTCAGCGGGGCAGTGGGCACGGCCACGGTCTGGCGAGTGAGGGGAAGGCCATGAAGCGCCGTTCGGCGCCGCTCGCGGCGCCGCTTGCCGTGGTCACCGTGGTGACGATCGGCCTGGTCACCGCCTGCTCGCACCCGCTCATCCCCGCTTCCGCGCTCAAGCCGCGGCCAGGTCCCTCCGCGACCCGCACTCCGAGCACCGTCAGGTTCGGTAACGTCCGGCCAAGCCGGCCGATACTCGGCGTCGACCTCTACGCGCTGCACAACTACCCCGCCGCCGACGTGACCATCTACGGGCAGCGCATGATCGGCTACATCAAGGACACGCTGGACGCCGATGCCGTCGGGATCGTCTGGAACTACTACGCCACGACCTACACCTCAGACAAGGTCATTTCGTCGCCGCAGAACACCCTGTCGGCAAGCAACGTCGCGATATTGACCCGCATCGCTAAGGCCTACCACCTGAGGGTAGAATACCGCCCCCTGATCATGGTGACCGGGGAAAAGAATCCGTGGCAAGGGCTCATCACGCCGGCCAGCCAGCTCGCGTGGTTCCATAGCTACTACAAGGCCGAGTTGCCTTACCTGAAGGTCGCGCAGAAGCTTGGCATCAAGGAGTTCGTCGCCGCTAATGAGATGCACCACCTCAACGCCAGCCCGGACTGGTCCAAGCTCTTCTCATGGGAACGCAAGGTTTTCCACGGAGTGGTCTCCTACACGGCCTGGGACGAGGACTACCTGCCTCGTGCCCAGCACGTGCTGCCGGTACGCTACCTGGGCACCAATATGTACCGTCCGCTCTTCCTGCCGAACAACGCCTCGTCCGCCCGGGTCACGGCCGCGTGGGAGGCGTATTTCGCCAAGGTGCCGGAATCGGTGCTCGAGCGGACGGCCATCGACGAGACCGGGATCTCCGCCCGGGCGGGCGCGTACCGGCATCCGGGGTTCATGTGGCCGAACGATCACAGGGATGAGGAAGTGCAGGTGAACTGGTACCTCGCGGCCTGCCGGACGGTCATGCGTTATCACATGCGGGGGGTGTTCATCTGGAAAGTCGACTTGACCGATAATCCAGAATTTCCGGCGCAGTCGTTGTCAACATTTGAAGGACAGAAGGGAGCTCTGGCAATTCGTGAGTGCGCGCGAATCTTGCACCCGCGCTCCGCTAGGTAATCGGTTGCGCCTAGCGGTCATCGGCGCCGGCTATCTCGGAATCACCCACGCCGCTTGCATGGCTAGCCTGGGATTTGAGGTGCTGTGCGTCGACATCGATCAGCACAAGATCGACGAGCTCAGCGCTGGCCAGTTGCCGATCTACGAGCCCGGGCTGACCGAGTTGCTCGCCGAGGGGCTGGCGACCGGGCGGCTGCGCTTCAGCACGTCCTACGCCGACGCCGCAGCCTTCGGCGACGTGCACTTCATCTGCACGGGCACGCCGACGGGGCCTGGCGGCAACCGCGCTGACCTCACCCAGGTCTGGGGTGCCATCGACGCGCTCGCCCCGCTGCTCAGTCGGCCATGCCTGATCGCAGGCAAGTCGACGGTGCCCGTGGGCACAGCGCGCGCGCTGGCCGCCAAGGTGGCCTCGCACTGCGCCGTGGCCGAGCTGGCCTGGAATCCTGAGTTCCTCAGGGAGGGCTCCGCCGTCGCGGACACGCTCGCGCCGGATCGGATCGTGGCCGGCGTCACCTCGCCTTGGGCCGAGGACATGCTCCGCCGGGTCTACGCCGACTCACTGGCGGCCGGGGTGCCGTTCTTCGTCACCGATCTCGAAACCGCCGAGCTAGCCAAGGTCGCCGCGAACGCGTTCCTGGCGACCAAGATCTCCTTTATCAACGCGATGGCCGAGATATGTGAGAGCGCGGGCGGCGAGGTGCGGGAGCTGGCCCAGATCCTGGGCGCTGACAGCCGCATCGGGAGTGCTTCCCTGCGCCCAGGGCTTGGCTTCGGCGGTGGTTGCCTGCCGAAGGACATCAGAGCGTTCATCGCGACCGCGCAGGACCTGGGCGCCGAGCACGCGATCGGCTTCCTGCGCGAGGTGGACGCCATCAACCTGCGCCGCCGGGCGCGAGTCGTCGACATCGCGCTCGAGCTGGCGGGCGGCGACATCGCGGGCGTGCGGGTGTGCATCCTCGGAGCCGCGTTCAAGCCAGGCTCCGACGACGTCCGCGACTCCCCCGCGCTCGACGTCGCCTCGATCCTGCACGGCATGGGCGCCCGGGTGACCGTCTACGATCCCGCGGCCCTGGCCAACGCCCGCCGGGTTCAGCCGCAGCTCGGCTACGCAAGCACCGTGCCGCAGGCCGCCAGGGACGCCTCGATCGTGGCCCTGCTCACCGAGTGGCCCGAGTTTGCCCGGATGGACCCGGACGACCTCAGCGAAGTGGTGACCGAGCCCAACATCATTGACGCGCGGGGCGCCCTGGATCCGGCCCGATGGCGCGAGGCCGGCTGGACCTACCGCGCACTCGGCATGCGCGCCGGGCGACCGGCGCCGCATCCGGAGACGGGCTTCGAGGGCACCGGCCGCGATGGCACCGGCCGCGAGATGACGCCCCAGCACTGAGCACAATCCGGCCGGCCGCGCCTCCGCCGGCCCTGGACCACATCCGTGCCTCCGCTGGCCTGGGCCAGCCGCGCCTCCGCCGGCCCTGGACCACATCCGTGCCTCCGCTGACCTGGGCCGCACCAGTGAGCGAAACTCTGGCCTCATAGGCAACATTGCCATCTCTCGTCACTCGGTCATGATCACTTCTATCGGATGAATGTGCCAT
>JASIBM010000227.1 GCA_030045175.1 Streptosporangiaceae bacterium
AGGCCCAGGTCAGCGATCGCGCGCTCCAGGTAGCAGGCCAGCAGGGGAGCTTGCCAAGGGCCCGGGTAGGGCAGTGGTCCAGCGTCGCGCATCCGCAGGCGACGCCAGCTCACGAGCAGTTGACCGGTCGAATCGATGGCTTCGACGTCCCACACCGACTCGGTCACCCCGGCCGCTGCGTTCGCTCCGGTGGCTGCGGTCGCTCCGGTGGTTCCGGTGGTTCCGGTCGCGCCTGCGGCTCCGGTGGCGTCGGTCATGCCTGGTCTGGTCGTGGCCGGAGGTTCGGCGGGGCTGGGCGGCCCGGCCGCGTCGGGCAGGCCGGCGCCGTCGAGCCCGCCGATGCGTGGCCTGGGGACCAGGCCGGCCCGGACGGCCGCGCCTATCTCGGCCGCACGGATCGTCACGGCGCCGACGGCCGGCGATCCGCTGAACGAGGCGGACTCGCACCCCGCGAACATCAGCCTCCGGTGTGGCGCGCACACCTGGACCAGTTGCAGCGTGGCGTCACTTAGTCCCGGGCTGCCAAGTAGCAGCGTGTGCCGCTCGGCGTCACCTGGCTCCAGGCCAGTTCCGAACCAGGCCGGCTCCTCGGAGCTGCGCGCCAGCGCTATGGCTGACTTGGAACTCGCCAGCCGCAGCGTCGCGAGTCGCCTGAAGCGCCCGGTCTGGGCCAGCACCGACCCGTACAGCCCAGCGGCATCGACGATGTCGCCGGCTGGCTGGCGGCGAGCCACTCGGGGCCAACGCCGATGGCTACGCCCGCCGTCGGCGGTGAGGGCACCTGGAGCAGCGCCGATGGCCGGCGCTCGCGGGCATGCGAAGGTGGCACGGCAGTGGTCAACGGCGAAGCCGCTGCCCTCAGACTGGAGAACCACAGTGATCGCGTCGCCGTCTCGCAGCGCGCGCAGCCTGATGTCGGTGCTTGATCCTGGCGCCGCCGGCAGCTCGACGGGTGCCGTCATGACGATCTTTGTGGCGGTTCGGACCGGGGCGCCGGCCAGCGCAGACGCGACTTGCGCCATCGCCTCGATGGCCATGGCAGGCGACAGGATGGCCACCTCAGCTACCCGGTAGTCGGCCAGGTAGGGATCCGAGCACATGGCAAGGGTGGCCTGCACCACTATCTCGGTCCCCGGATAATGCGCGAGCACTCGCTCGGCGAACCGGCCAGCTAGCCCGTCAGCACCGCCACCGCTACCGCCGGCCCTGCCGTGCGAACCCAGCCGCACCGGAAGGCCAGCCGTGGACAGCGCCTTGCGCAGCAGCCTTGATCCCTCGGCGATCGACGTCGTGGCGAGGCTCGTGCGTTCGGCTCCCTTGGCCTGGGCCGCATGATCACCGAGCCCTGCCCCCGCCCAGCCAGGCCAGTCGATGTGCAGCGCGCGACAGCCGGAACACCCCGCGGCGAGCCGTCGGCCGTGATCGGCGAGCGCTCCGCTGACCAGGGCGAGCATGCCCTCCCCGGCAAGCCCGTAGCGGCCCGCGACAGATCCGAAGGTGGCGATCAGCCGCAGCCTGGCCGGTCCGGTCTTGCTGGCCTTGGCCACGGTCTTGACCGCGGCGACAAGCTGGCCGAGAACCGCGGTCTGGGCGGCGACCGCCCGGCCGACTCCCTTGGCCGTGAGCGCGGCCACCGCCCGGCTTGGGGTGGCGTTCGCGGCGTGGGCGACCGCGGTGACCGGGCCCAGCCTGCTCTCGATCCGGTGGATCGCGGCAGCCAGCTCGGCGCGCTCGCCGGTGTCGACGACCTCGTAGCCGACCCTTGAGCCCGCGCAACGGAGTCGCTCAAGCTCGGCGACAAACTCGCGATCATGTGCGGGATCATCACGTCCGACGATCGCGACGGCCGCGCCGGTGCAGGTGAGCACCTGAGCCAGGGTGAGGTCGGCGGCACCCGCTCGCCGGCTGATCAGCACCACGTCCTGCGGCCCGAACGGGGAGTCCGCACCCGAGAGCGGCACGCGAACCGGTTCGGGCGCGCGCACCCCGCCGTCCGCCGCGACCTCAAGCTCGACGAGCTCGCCGGGCGTGCTGGCGGCGATTCGCTTCGCGGCGGCCAAGCCCGCGGCTGTGACCGGCGCGCGCAGGACGGTGATGCCGATTGATGGATGCTCGGCGTGCAGCGTGGCCCACAGCCCGGCCGGTCCAGCCCCCGCGCTGATCACCGTGAGCTGCCCTGAGCCGATCGCGGCCCGCGCGGACCGGATCGCCGCCCTGAGCGTTCGGGGGTCGTCCAGGCTTCCGAGCACCGCCATCGTGCGCTTGCTCGACATGTCCTGAGGAAAGACTTCATCAATCATCCTGCGCAACGGATCGCACCCGCCGGTGTACAACGCCCACGGCGGGTCGTCTCTGGCGCAGGCATGGCCGCCGTCCGCCCACTGCTCGACGGACGAGCGCGACCTGGGCACGGCGCCGGCTGGCAGAGTCGCCGGGGCTGCCTGGCCTGCTGCCTCGGCGCCGATCGGCGCTGCGACGGCAGGCGCCGTGTCGGCTGGCATCGTGCCGGCTGGCACTGTGTCGGCTGGCACTGTGTCGGCTGGCACTGGGTGGGTCGGCACTGTGTCGGCTGGCACTGGGTGGGTCGGCACTGTGTTGGCTGGCACTGGGCCGAAGTCAGCGTCGGCTGGGCGCGCCTGGCACGGGTTCGTGATGAAGACCTGCTCTCTCCAGATGTCGATCGGGCGGCTAGGCCGGCCCTGGTACAGCGCGTCCGGCCTGGTCAGGGCGCCCGCAGCGAAGAGAGCCGCGGCTGCGATCGCCACTGTCCTGTCGTCGCCGCTGACGATCCCGATCGTGGGGACGGT
>JASIBM010000035.1 GCA_030045175.1 Streptosporangiaceae bacterium
GCACGTCCTCGTCGCCGGCCGCGACGGCCACCAGCGTGATCTCCCCAGCCTTGCCAAGCGACGAGGCGACCCTGCGGCGGTGGAACCCTGCATCGGTGATCGCCTCGTCTCCGAACGAGACCCTGGCGATCTCGACCTCGAAGCCGGCGATCGCCGTCAGGTCGTCCTCACGGGCGGGCCTGACCAGGTAGGCGCCGCGGCGCCGCCCAGCCTCGTCAGTCCCGTTCACGCCAAGCATCCTGCCACACCGCCTGATCGCCCTGGCCGGCCGTGCGCTCGGCTTACGGCACGAAAAAGTCACAAGTGGCAAATCGGTGACACCATTCCTGACCGCCGCCCGTTAGTGTTACTGCTCCAAGAAGGGCGGAACCATTGATGATCAAGGAGGTCGCCATGGGAATGGCCGCACGTGGCATTGGCGGCGCCGTCACACTGGCGGCATCGGCGGCGCTCGCGCTCACCGCCTGCTCGAGCTCGAACTCGAGCACACCGCCGAGTGGCCACTCGTCACCGGCAAGCACCAGCTCGGCGCCGACGACGACCGCGCCGACCGCGACCAAGCCAAACTCGTGCAACATGATCACGATCAGCGAGGCGAGCCAGGCACTCGGCGGGCAGACGGTCAAGGCGCCGGTCCGGGGGCACGCGACCGTCGAGGGCGGCGTCGCGTGCGTTTACTACGGTCCGGACGTGCCAGCCGGCACCAGCCCGAACGTCCCGGTCGCTGACAGCGTGCGCGTCGTCCTGGTGGTCGGCCCGAAGGCGAAGAAGTACTTCGACAACTACCGCAAGACGGTGCACGCGCAGGCCATCTCCGGGCTAGGCAATGAGGCGTATTACGACGGTTACGCCTCGATTAGCGTGCTCAAGGGCGACGCGTACCTGCGGATCGCCGTCGCCGTCGCCAACCCGCTGCCCCCCGAGGAGGTGCTCGCCAGGGACGCGCTGCCGAGGATGTAGCAGGCTCAGCGCGGCATCGGTCCCCCGGGCAGTCACTGCGGGGGGTTCCGGGGGGTCGGCCCCCCGGGCAGGCGCTGCCCGGGCAGGAACCTCGTGCCGCCGCAGGCCGGGCAGCCCGCCGCGCGCAACTGCGCGATCTGTGCCCAGCCTGCGGCGGCTGAGCGCCCGACCAGGTAGGCCGCGCCGCAGCGGGCGCAGCGGTACGGCCGGTCCTGCGCGACCCTCGCGTCGGCGGTGTACAACGGCCCGGCGTACTCGCCCTCGATCCGCGGCGTCGTCTGCTCGGTCGTGCGCAGGTGGTACAGGTGACTGGACCCGGCCAGTATCCCGGCGCCGACGTAGCTGTTGAAGTTGGGCGCCAGCGACCTGATCACCAGCCCGAGGCTGGCGATCAGCCGCTGCGTCGCGAGCGCCTGCGCCGGGCGCCTCGCGCCGTAGCTGAAGAACAGGTGCTGGCCAGGCTTGCGGGCGAGCGCGTCCACGGCCCGGGACAAGAACAGCTCGGCCCCCGCCTCGGTGTACGGCGGGTCGGTGCAGGCGACGTCGAAGGCGCCTGCCAGGTCACCAGGCAGTGGCATCCGCAGGTCATGCTCGATCAGCCGTACCCGCACGGGCGCCTGTGAGGTCAGCTCGCCGATCCAGCCGAGCACCTCCGGGTCGGCGTCGATCACGGTCACGAGCCGCGGCGCCGCGCCGGCCAGCGCGACGAACCTGGTGATCGCGACGCAGATCAGGTCATCGTCGCCGAGCAGCAGGATGTTCTTGCCTTCGAGGGCACCGGCCTGGTGTAGCCGCAGCACGCGGTGGATCTTCGTGGATACCGTGCAATGACTCTGGTCGAGCTCCATCCTGGCGCGCGGGGCGCCAGCCGCCGCCTGTTCCAAGGCGGCGGCCAGCGGCGCGAGCTCGCCGGGCGCGCGCAGCCCGAGCCCGCCGCAACCAGGGCACTCCACGGCCAGGTGACGCTCTCCGATGAGCTCGCGCGCTTCCGGAGTCAGCCGCACCGGCCGCGAGGAGTCAACGACCGCCCGCTTGCGCAACTCGTTGCACACCGCGGTGACGATCGGCACGGGAAGCTCGGCCTCCCTGCTGATCTGGCCGGTCGGCGCGGGCTCGTGCCTGGCGATCACGCGCATCACGTCACGAACGCCCGCCTCGCCCTCGGCGAGGCCGACGGCGGCGGCGACCTCGGCCGCGATCGCGTCAATGTCCATTGGCTGGCGACATCCTGCCACACCCCGGCGCGGCACCGTGACCGGAATATCGGGCCCGACGCCAAGGCAGGACGCCCCGGCGGTCGCCGCGAGCGCGTCGCTTACCTCGCCCAGGCCAGCCAGCGGCAGCTCGAGAGTGCGATCGCCGGCTGGCGTGGACACCTGGCAGCGACTGCCTTCGGCGCCGGGCAGGTCGACCCGCCTGGCCTCGAACTTCGGGTCGGGGCGCCGCCAGCCGCAGTCCGGGCACGCGTAGTGCCCCAGGTGGGCGTAAAAGCTCAGCTCGTAGCGCAGGCCGCGGCCGCAGCGCGGGCAGCGGCGCGAGCCAGCCGCGCGATCGAGGCCAGGGCGTGCCCACTGGCGGTCAGCCAGGCCGAAGTAGACCACCCGGGCAGGCAGGTCATCGCCCAGGTACGCGACGGCCGGGTCGTCGGCGTTCAGCACCACGCAGGCACCGGTCGCCAGGTCGCGCAGCGCGGGCTGCCATAGCCTGGCGATGAACCGGTCGCGGAAGAGGTTGGTGATGACGACCAGGCGCGGGCCGAGCGCTTCGATCGCCCGGGGAAGCGCCCCCTCGTCCACCTCGAACACGCCGATCACCGCGTTGTCCGGCTGGAGCGCGCCGCCGCGAGCCGAGCTGGCGACCAGGGCGGTGGCGATCCCGGCCAGGGAGCCTGCACGGTTGGTGATCACCGACAGGCCGGCCGACCTGGCGGCGCCTGCGATGATCCGGGTGGTGGTCGTGGTCCCCCTCGTGCCTGTCACCAGCGCGCAGCCGCAGCGCAGGCTCGCGGCCAGGCCAGGAATGACGCTGGGGTCGATCTTGGCCGCGGTCCTGGCCGGCGGCGCTGCGCCGCGCCCGAGCGCGCGCGACAGGTCACGCACAGACCTCCCGGCGCTGACGACCGCCGCTGACACAAGCCCCTGATCCCCGGCGTGACTTCGGCGAAATACCCTGAACGCTTAAACGACAGGCAAACGCGCGCCGGATCCGGGCGATAGTGACAACTGGCGCGGAGCAGGGCAGGGTAGGGCGTGAGCACGCGGCGCAGATACAAGGGACAAGTCACATGCCAGACTTCTTGACGGCCTACGCCGAGATCCAGCCGGACAAGCCGGCTGTGATCGACGACCGCGGCGACGGCGACGTCGTCAGCTGGAGCTACGCGCGGCTCGAGGCCGAGTCGAACCGGCTGGCGAACGCGCTGGCAACCCTTGGCGCCGGCCCCGGGGTGAAGGTCGTCTGGTGCGGGCCGAACTCGCCCCAGGTGGTCGCCGTCATCAACGCCACCAGGAAGGTCGGCGCGGTCGCCGTGCCGCTGAACTACCGGCTCACCGCGACCGAGGCCCGGTACATCATCGAGCACTGCGACGCCCAGATCGCCTACGTGGACGCCGAGTACGCGCACCTGTTCGCCGCGCC
>JASIBM010000228.1 GCA_030045175.1 Streptosporangiaceae bacterium
AGGTGGGTTCGGCCGCCTGGTCCCTGCCTGCCCTCGAAGTTCCTGTTGCTCGTGGACGCGCAGCGCTCCTTCGGCGCGAGGATGTCGCCGTTCATCCCGAGGCACATCGAGCAGCCGGCCGATCGCCATTCGAAGCCCGCGGCGGTGAAGACAGCGTCCAGGCCCTCGGCCTCCGCCTCGGCCTTCACCCGCGCAGAGCCTGGCACCACGATCGCCCGTACGCCGCCGCTGACCCGCCGGCCGCGCAGCACGCTGGCCGCCGCCCGCAGGTCAGCGAGCCTGCCGTTGGTGCATGAGCCGATGAAGACGGCGTCGACCCGGATGTCCCTGATCGCGGTGCCTGGCCGCAGGCCCATGTAATCAAGTGCGCGCTGGGCGGCCTGGCGAGCCTGCGGCGTGGCGAACGAGGCGGGATCTGGGACCGCGTCGTCGATGCCGGCCGACTGCGCCGGGTTGGTGCCCCAGGTCACCACGGGCCGGAGCGTCGCCGCGTCGACCCGCACCTCGTGGTCGAACGCGGCGCCGTCATCGGTGGCCAGCGCGCGCCAGTCGTCGAGCGCGCGTTCCCACTTCGCGCCCTCGGGGCTGTGCGAGCGACCTTCGAGGAAGGCGAACGTGGTGTCGTCGGGCGCGATCATCCCAGCCCTGGCGCCGGCCTCGATCGACATGTTGCAGACCGTCATCCGGCCGGCCATGTCCAGGCCGCGGATCGCCGAGCCCCGGTACTCGATCACCGAGCCGGCGCCGCCACCCGTCCCGAGCTCGGCGATGATGCCGAGCACCAGGTCCTTGGCGCTGACGCCGGGCCCGAGCTCGCCGTCCACGGTTACCGCCATCGCCTTCGGCTTGACCTGGCGGAGCGTCTGGGTCGCGAGCACGTGCTCGACCTCGGTCGTGCCGATGCCGAACGCGAGCGCGCCGAACGCGCCGTGCGTCGAGGTGTGGCTGTCGCCGCAGACGATGGTCATGCCCGGCTGGGTCAGCCCTAGCTGCGGGCCGATCACGTGCACGACGCCCTGCTCGGCGCTGCCGAGCGGGTACAGCGTGATGCCGTGCGCCTCGCAGTTCTTGCGCAGCCTGGCCATCTGCTCGGCGGCCAGCGGGTCGGCGATCGGGCCGAGCGGGTCGATCGTGGGCACGTCGTGATCCATCGTCGCCACCGTCAGGTCGGGCCTGCGCACCGGCCGCCCGGCCAGCTCGAGCCCTTCGAACGCCTGCGGCGAGGTCACCTCGTGGACCAGGTGCAGGTCGATGTACAGCAGCGGCGGCTCGCCTTCCGGGCTCGCGACCACATGCCGGTCCCAGACCTTGTCGAAAAGGCGGCCGATCATCGCCCTTGGTTCCATTGGGCATCGCTGTCGGCGGTCCTGCCGCCGTTGTCCCGCCGGTCAAGCGCGATCTGGACGGCCGCGAGGGCCGCCGCGCTCGGATGTGAAGAGTCGGATTGCTCGGTTTCCTGGCTGGCTTCTTGCCTCATGACGTACTCCCGTCGCTGCCTGGTCCGCGTGTGCCTGGGCAGTCCTTGACCGCGGACCGCGGCCTGGCGCGAGTCGCCTGCGACCGGCCGTGATCATTGAGTCGGACTGAGAACTTACGTTTCAACCTCGCCCTGCCTGGCAGTGCTCGGGTCAAAACGTAAGTTGAGGGGGCAACCTAGCCAGCGCCTCAACCCCGTAGCGGGCTGCTGGCCTGTCTGATCAGGTCCCGCTACGGCTGCTAAGGATGAGTACGTAAAGCCGCATGATGCGCCAACCATACATGACCAGCCAAAGGCCTCGCACCGGGGCCGGCTACCGGGCAGGCCGAGCCGGCTGCCGCGAGCGGAGGCTGGCCCGGCCGGGCGAACAGGCCCCCAGGCCGGCCGGAACAGCGGGGACGAGCGAGGGCGCACCGCGGTCACCAGCGGACCGGCAGCTCAGTCGTGAGCCGTGCGAATGCGGGCACGCGGTCATTCGGGCGGGCGACCCGGATTGCGCCAGGGCCGATGGCTGATCGGCTGGGCCGGCGCATATCATGGCGACGGCATCGAAAAGGCAAGCGCTCGCGATAACGGCTTGGAGCCAACATGGCGGAGACGGACCGGACAGAGGGTCGGCAGGCCGATCTGGACGGCAGCAAGATTGACCTCCAGTTCGATCGACCCCACCCAGCCCGCGTCTATGATTACCTGCTCGGCGGCAAGGACAACTTCGCCGCCGACAGGCAAGCCGCCGAGGCTGGCCTGAGGGCCAACCCGAACTCCCGTACCCCGCCGAGGGAGAACAGGGCGTTCCTGCGCCGCGCGGTCACCTACCTCGCGCGCGAAGCGGGCATCACGCAGTTCCTTGACATTGGCACCGGCATTCCGACGTCTCCCAACGTGCATGAGATCGCGCAGGCCATCAGCTCGCAGGCGCGCGTCGTGTATGTCGACAACGACCCCATCGTGCTGACACACGCGCGCGCGCTGCTCGCCACCGGCCCGGGAGGTAAGACGGCTTACATCGACGCCGACGTGCGAAATCCGGACGCGATCCTTCGCTCCGCTGAGCTGCTCGATACGCTCGACCTGGATAAGCCCGTCGGGCTGCTGCTGATCGCGATCTTGCACTTCGTGGGCGACGACGACGACCCTGCCGGGCTCGTCAACAGGCTGCTGGCCGCCCTGCCGGGCGGGAGCTACCTTGCGCTGACGCACCTGACCGGCGATTACGACCCCGCGGCGTGGGAAGGGGTCGCCGCCGTGTACCGGCGCAGCGGCGTGATCATGCAGGTCAGGCCCAAGGCGAGCATCGAGCGGTATTTCGCTGGCCTGGAAATGGTCGATCCAGGGTTGGTCTCATTGCCGGACTGGCGGCCTGATCCAGCTGAGGTCGGGACCCGGCCAACCGATGCCGAGGTCTCGGTGTACGGGGGGGTCGCCCGCAAGCCCTGACGGCCGTGATCGGGCGCCGCGAGGGCTCGCCTTTCGGTCGGCGCCTGACCTGCCGCGCTCGGTACCGGCGGGTGACATGTCTCCTTTAGGCCGCGCTGACCGTGGCTGGCGCGAAGCCTTTCTTCCTGCCTTCACTGGGTCATTTACTGGATCATTGGTAGAGTTCGATGAGATTGGCCGCGCCGGTTCATATCTGCCTGGGGCCAGGCTGGGCGCGTGGTCTGGCGCGGTTCGCGCAACAACGGCGAAGTGGAGGACTTGGGATGAGAGGTTCTTGGGCACTGGGCCTGGTTCGCGCCGCGGCTATGACAGCGATCATGGCGCTCGGGACGGGCGGTGCGGCGGCGGCCCCGGTGGTCGTCGCCAGGGTGGCTCCGATCCCGTTCGCGACCGGGCACATCCTGGCTGCTGGCCACATGGCGCAGCCGCCGACCACGGCGGAATGTGAGGCGGATTTCGGCATCGCCTGTTACCAGGCCTTCCAGATCCAGCGGGCCTACGATCTGGCCCCGCTGTTCAACAATGGGATCGAGGGCCAGGGCGAGACGATCGTCATCGTCGATGCCTTCGGATCCCCGTCCATCGCCTCCGACCTGCAGACCTTCGACTCACAGATGGGCCTGCCCAACCCGCCCTCCTTCCAGGTGATCACCCCCGAGGGCCCGATCACCACCAACCCATCGAACTGCACGTCCGTGTACAGCCCGACCGGCCCTGATCTGTGCTCCGACTACTACGGCTGGACCGACGAGACGAGCCTCGACGTCGAGTGGTCGCACGTAATGGCCCCGGATGCCAACATCATCCTGGTCGAGACCCCGATGACAGAGACCGAGGGCATCTACGGGTTCCCGCAGATCGTGGCGGCTGAGAACTACGTCATCGACCACCATCTCGGTGACGTGATCTCCCAGAGCTTCGGCGCCTCCGAGCAGACCTTCACCAGCCCGAGCCAGATCTACTCGCTGCGGTCCGCGTACACGAACGCGGCGCAGCAGGGCGTGACCGTCCTGGCGGGGAGCGGTGACCAGGGCTCGACTGACTACTACTGCGACCCGAGCTCGGGTTGCGCGGACCCGAACGACTCGCTCTGCTGCCTGTCGACCCCGACGATCGACTGGCCAGCGTCGGACCCGCTGGTCACCGGGGTGGGCGGCACCCAGCTGCACCTCAACGCTGAGGGCTACCGTACCGCTCCTGACAGCGTCTGGAACGATCTCAGCTCCACGGTCGGGGTGCCAGGGCCCGTATACACCTGGGGGTCGAGTGGCGGGGGCCTTTCCACGGTCTTCTCGCGCCCGGCGTTCCAGAACGGGGTGGCAGGCGTCGTCGGCGACAGCCGGGGCACGCCTGACATCGCGATGAGCGCCGCGGTCAACGGGGCGGTCGACTTCTACGACACCACCGACCCGTCAGTCGCCGGCTGGGGGATCGTGGGCGGGACCAGTGAGGCATCCCCGCTCTTCTCCGGCATCGTGGCCTTGGCCGACCAGGTGGCGGGGCACAGCCTCGGCGACCTGAACCCGGCCCTGTACGCAATGGCCGAGAGCGGACAGCCCGACGGAATCGTGCCGATCTCCCAGGGCAACAACACCTTCACGTTCTGCATCGCCGCCGACATCGAGAGCAACGATTCCTGTGCATCGAGCTCCGACCTCGTGACGGTCCCTGGCTTCAACGCCAACGGCTCTTACAACAACGCGACCGGGTGGGGCACCGTGGACGCTGCCTTGTTCGTTCCGGCATTGGCCCGCGCCGCGGGATAGGGCAGGGTTGTCCCCGGCTGGCGCGGCCGGCCGGGGTCGGAGGGGGCGGCCGGGTGCCGCCCCCTCCGCCGTTCTCGTGCGTACTCAGAGCAGGCCGAGGCGGCTGCCGCGGGCAATGGCCTGCCGTCTCGTGGTCACGCCGAGCTTGCGGTAGGCCGAGCGCAGGTGCGTCTTCACCGTGTTGATCGAGAGGAACAGCGCCTCGGCGATTTCCTGGTTGGTCATGTGCGAGGGCAGGAACCGCAGCACGGCTATCTCGCTGCTTGTCAGCGCGGTCGGGCCGGGGCACTGCTGCTCGGCAGGCCGGCCGGCGCAGGAGTCATAGCGCTGGAGTATCCGGCCGGCGAACGCCGCGCCTGGGCTGAGCGGGCGGATCAGCACGGTCAGCGCCGACCTGGCGGCCGCGCCCCCGTCGAGGAACGGCCGGCACATCCCGTGCGGCTCGGCCAGGCCGAGCGCGAGCGCGAGGCTTTCCGCGGCACGCTCAGCCCGGCCCAGCTTGCGGTGTGCCACGGCGGCAGTGACCAGCGCCGTCACGTGATCATGCAGGGTGATGTGGTCGGACATGCCGTCCAGGCAGTCGTTGATCATGTCAAGGGCGTCCTGGCACTTGCCCGCCGCGACCTGAGCCCGGGCGCCCGCGATGAGAAGGGTGGCGATGCCAGCCTCGCAGCCGGCGTCAAGGCGCTCGCGAGCACGGATGAGCGTGAGCCTGGCTCGACTCGGGTCGCCCGCCCGCAACGCGAGGTCGGCGTCAAGCAGGGCCAGTGCGGGGCCGATCGGGTTCGTCACGGATCCGTCCGTTACGTTGCCTGCGCTGGTTCCTGCTGCCTGGTCGGTGCCGCCGCCCGCGCTCGGCTCGCTGCCCGATGGGCCGCGAGCCTGCTGCTGCAGGCGTGTGGCCAGGCTGCGGGCCAGCGCCGGGTCCGCGTCGCACAGCGCGAGCCGGGCCAGGGCGAGCGTCGCCAGAGCAGTGATCAGCGTCGCCTCAAGGCCGATTGCGGCCGCCCCCGCCGCCCCGGCCACCCGGACCGGCCCGTCTGCCCCGGCAGCGCCGGCCGCCATCGCGGCCCGCACGTCCACCTGGCCGTCGAGCAGGCGCCGGGCGGCACCCGTGTCGTCCCTGGCCAGGGACGCGAACGTGGCGGCCAGGTCAGCAAGCAGCAGCGCGAGCCGGTCTGTGCACGGATCATCCTTGGCCCGCACCGATGCGATCAGCTCGTCGCTCGCGCACAAGTCTCCGTGCAGCGCCTCGGCCAGCGCCTGCCAGCCCCGCGCGCGTTCTTTGAACTCCGCGTTCACGCCGTCGTCCGCGTGCGCGCGGGCCAGGGCGAAGGCACGTCTGGCCGCGGGCATGTCCGTGCCTGACAGGGTCGCCACTCCGATCGCGCACCACAGCAGGCCGAGCGCCTGATGCTCTGCCGGGCTCGCGGCCGGTTCGCATCGCCTGGCGACGGCCGCGCTCGACTCGACAAGCTCGGCGTCCGCGGTCGCGCGTCCGTCCGCTGCCATCAGCGTCAGCGCCTGCATCCACGCGTCGATCGTCCGGCGCTCTGCCACCGCACCGTCATCGATCGCCCGGCGGGCGCTGGCCAGGTGCGCCGCCGCCGCTTGCTTGTCGCCCGCGCGCAAGCCAGCCGATGCGAGCGTGCAGGCGACCGCAGGGTCGTTCGCGCGCCTGTCCTCGGGGCAGGTCACGAGCACCGGCCCGAGCTCGGCCGCCGGACCAGGCAGCAGCATTGACGTTCCTGTCGCTGCGAGCACCCGTGAGACGAGGTCCCAGTCGCCCGCTTGAGCGGCGCTGCGTATCGCGTCCGCAGACCTGCCGTGGCTGGCCTGCCACTGAGCGGCCCGCCGGGCGAGCACGGGAACCTCGCCCGGGTGCTCGCGGCGCAGCTCCGCCCTGAGCAGGTCGAGCAGCAGCGGGTGATACCGGTACTCGACGTCATCAGGTCGCGGGTTCGACGGTCCTGCTGACCTGCCGTGAACCGGGTGAACCATCACGTTCTCGCGGCATAGCTGATCGAGAACGCTGGCGCTGCCGCTCGCGCTCGTCATCGCGTCGGCGAGCGAGCCGCAGATCCGGTCGGTGACGCTGGTGCGCAGCAAGAATCGCTGCCGGTCGGCAGGCTGGGTAGCGAGCACCTCGTCGAGCAGGTAGTCGGCGACCACTGGCTCGTCGCCCCTGATCCGCCAGAAGGTGGCCGGATCGCCTGGCGCGGCCCGCAGCGCCGCGAGCCGCAGGCCAGTCATCCAGCCCTGGGTGCGCTCAAGCAACTCGTCGCGCTCCGCGTCAGGAAGGTTGACGCCCAGCATCGCGAAGTAGTCGGCAACCTCCTGCGGCGTACAGGCCAGATCGGCCGGGCCGATCTCGGCCAGCTGACCGCTCACCCGCAGCCTCGCGACGGCGATCCCGGCCGAATGGCGCCCGGAGAGCAGCAGGCGCAGCGTTGGCGGGCCGTGCCTGACCAGCAGGTCGATCCCGGCCAGCACCTCACTGCCTGCGATTTCCTGCAGGTCGTCGATGACCAGCGTGACCGGCGTGGTCAGCCGTTCGGCTACCTCGGTGAGCTGGAGCGGGAATGAGTCGTCGTCAGCATCAGGCAGGTCGGCGACGAGGCTGGTCGGCACCGCGGGGAGCCTTGACAACGCCGCGGTGACGTCGCCCCACAGCCTGCCCCGCCTGCGGTCTCCAGGATCAAGGCTGAGCCAGGCCACGCAACCGTGACGGGGACCGTTCGCTGCCCACATCGCGCACGCGACGGTCTTGCCCGAGCCGGTCGGGCCGCAGACCAGGGTGACACGATGCGCCGCGGCGCGGTGGATCAGGCCAGTCACCCGCGGCCGGTGCAGCAGCGGGACGCTCGGCCGCGGTATCCGGAGCTTGTCGCCAGCCACCGGGGCGGATATCGGCTCGTTCGCGAGCTGAGCGCGCTCGCCGCCCCGCCTCGCGTGCCGGGTGGTCGGCGCGCTTATAGTGCTCGTCATTAGTCCCCCGACGGGCGCGAGCCGACGCGCCGGGTCGCATCCGTCAGTTCCCCATCCTGACGGGCGAACGCGCAGGCTGAAGCCCGATTGCGACCGTACCCGCCAGATGCGGGTACCAACCGCGCATCACTCTCGGGACGGGACGTTCAGCCAGCGGCTGATTCCACGATGCTGCCACGGTGCCGCGCTACGCATCACCCACCGCGAGTGAAGCGTGCGCAATCACCCGACCGGGGTGACGCATCGCCGTGGCTGCGGGTGTCGTGTAACAGGATGGATGTGAGCAAGACTCGGCGATCTACCAGGACGACCGGGGTGCCTGCGCCGCGCGCGAACGCTAACTCGGCGAAGTCCCCCGCAGGCGTCCGATACCAGCTTGACGAGCAGCTCCGGCGGCTCTCGCCCGCGGATCGGGCCGAGAAGGGCAGGCGGCTGCGGGCCGAGGTGCCGCGGCAAAGCCACGCCGAGTTCGATCCCACCGCGGGTAGGCGCGATCCGCTCGGCTTGCTCATGGAGCAGTCCGCAGGCCGTATGCCCGACCTGGTGCCGATCAGGTACGGGCGGATGCTGGCGTCGCCGTTCGCCTACTTTCGCGGTGCCGCCCTGCCGATGGCCCACGACCTGTCGGCCACCCCGGTAACCGGGCTCGCGGTGCAGGCGTGCGGCGACGCGCACCTGTCCAACTTCGGGCTCTTCGGCTCGGCGGAGCGCCGCCTGGTGTTCGACATGAACGACTTCGACGAGACCCTTCCGGGCCCGTGGGAATGGGACGTCAAGAGACTGGCGGCGAGCCTGGAGATCGCGGCGCGGGAGAACGGGATCGCCAGGCGACAGCGGAACGCGATCGTCCGGACCGCCGTGGGCAGGTACCGGGTGGCGATGGGCAGGTTCGCCGCAGAGCCCAACCTGAACGTCTGGTACTCCAGCGCGGACATGACGGACCTCGTGAGCAGGCTGAGCGATCGCCTGAGCCAGCGGCAGCGCCAGACCGTGGCCAAGGGCATCGCCAAGGCCAGGACCAGGGACAGCATGCAGGCATTCGCGAAGCTGTGCGGCGTTGTGGACGGCAGGCCGCGGATCATTGCTGACCCGCCGCTGGTGGTCCCGTTGTCCAGCCTGGTGCCAGCAGATGCCGATCAGACCGGAATCGAGGCCGAGCTCTTGCACCTACTTGACGAGTACCGGCGGACGCTGCAAGACGACCGCAAGTACCTGCTTGATCAGTACCAGTACGAGTTCGCCGACATAGCGCGCAAGGTGGTCGGCGTAGGGAGCGTCGGCACCCGGTGCTGGATCATGCTCGTGTTCGGCCGGGACTCTTACGATCCGCTCTTCCTCCAGATCAAGGAGGCCGGCCCGTCGGTGCTCAGCGCGTTCGCGGGCGACAGCAAGTTCGACAACCAGGGTGAGCGGGTGGTCCAGGGCCAGCGGCTGATGCAGGCGGCGAGCGACATCTTCCTAGGCTGGCTCAGGCAGTCGTCCGACGGGGTCGACAGGGACTTCTACGTGCGGCAGCTCAGGGACTGGAAATTCGCCGCGGACCCGCGTGCCATGCAGCCGGGCGGCCTGTCCGACTACGGCGAGATCTGCGGCTGGACGCTGGCGCGCGCCCACGCGAGGTCCGGGGACCGGATCGCGATCGCGGCCTACCTCGGGAACTCCGATGCCTTCGACCGGGCGGTCGCGGCGTTCGCCGCTAGCTACGCCGACCAGAACGAGCACGACTACGGAGCGCTCGACGAGGCGGCGAGGTCGGGTCGCGTCCTGGCCCAGCGGGGCCTGTGACTGACTGAGTGCCCGCGACGGCCGTGCGGCGGGATGCCGCACGGCCGTCGCGTGAGACCTAGAGCGGGCGGACCTGCTCAGCCTGCGGGCCCTTGGCTCCTTGGCCCGCGGTGAACTCGACCCGCTGGTTCTCCTCCAGGCTGCGGAACCCGTCGGTCATGATGGCCGAGTGGTGCACGAAGACGTCGGCGCCACCGTCGTCAGGGGCGATGAAGCCGTAGCCCTTGGTGGAGTTAAACCATTTCACGGTGCCCTGGGGCATGTACTACTCCTAATACGAGCGATCTTCGGAACCACATCGATGGTCCCGGGCTGAGCGACCGCCCGCCCATCCGAAGGCTCGCCTTCGGGTGTTTAGGGCGCCCGCCGTCTAGTTTCGCGGGCGCTGTCACACGTGCACGAACCTACGACTACAACCGAGTCCATCTAACACCATCGGCTGACCTGATGCGTCCTTGCCCTACGCCGGCGCGACCCGCTCGGCGCAGGCGGCGATGACCCGGTAGCCGATCGAAACGACCGGCTGCTCCTTCGTGTCGGGGTGCTCGCGCAGGATCGTCCGGATCTCGGTCAGCACCTCCTCCTGCTCGGCAGGCGGCAGCGCTGCGACGTGGCTCACGCTGAGCATGCGATCGACCACGCCCTGGTGCGTGGCGCGCTGGACATGGAAGAAGGTCGCCGTGGTCCACCGCGACCAGCCGGCGGCCCGCGGCAAGTCTGGCTCGGTCCAGCCGGGCGAGCCGACGCCGCCGAAGCTGCGGGCGCCGGCGACGCCTTCGGCGTGCCACGGCGCGCCACGCTCTACCCGGTCCATCACGGACCAGATCCGATCGGTCCAGTCCACGCCGGGCTCGCGGGAATTCCAGATCACGCCGAGCCGCCCGCCGGCCCGGAGCGCCCTGGCCAGCTCGGCCATCGCACGGGACTGATCGAACCAGTGGAACGCCTGCGCGACGGTCACCGCGTCGATCGATGCCGAGGCGAACGGGAGTGACTCGGCGACGCCGGCCACCGCCGCGACGCCGGGCAGGCTGGCGCGCAGCACGTCTCGCATCGCCGTCACCGGCTCGACGGCGATCAAGTCGGCGCCCGTCGCCGCGAGCAGCCTGGTGAGCTTGCCGGTGCCCGCAGCCAGGTCGATAACGCGCCGGCCCGGCTCGATGCGCAACGCATGGGCCAGCCAGCCGACCGCGTCTGGTGGGTAGGACGGCCTGGCCCGGTCATAGGCGGCGGCTTGCGCGCCGAAGCCCCTGGCAGCGAGCTCGTGAACCGCGTTCATCAGCAACTCCTTGACAGCCCTGGCCAGCGAGGCGAGCAGCGGGCCGGCCCGACTGCAACCATGCCGCCGCCAGAGTGTAGCCGCCCGCGGGAGTTTGGGAACGGTCAGGCTGGGCAGCTGTTGCCCGGCCTGGACCTCCAGGCAGAATCTTCGCCTTTCTTGATTGACGATTTGGTTGATATCATGATCAATGACGCTCGTCGGCGAGCCATTGACGGTGGACCGGAGGTGCCAGAGATGAGCTGGGCTCAGGGCCGGGCCGGCCGTTTTGGCCAGATCGCCGTCCTGATCATCGCGATCGGAATTGGCGGTGGCATACTCGTTCTCGCTTTGTCCGCCGCGCGCCTGCTGCCGCAGTTCCGTAACCCATTCGCCGAGACCACCGTGGACCAGAGCCAGCCGGCCTTGCTGAAATCGATTACGGCGCTGAGCAGGTATGAGGCCGCGAGCGGATCGTTTCAGGTGGTGGTCAGCCTGTCCACGCGCTCGCGGTACCTGCCGTCATTCATAGAGGGCAGTGACACGCTGTTCGTGGGCGCGGGCACGGATATCGCCTTCGTTGACTTCTCGCACCTGAAGGGAAAGGCGATCACGGTCTCGTCCGGCCGGACGGCGGTGACGCTCAGGCTGCCACCCGCTCAGCTTGAGCCAGCCGTGCTCAACGTGCGCGAATCTTACGTATTCGCCCAGCAGCAGGGCTTGCTGAACCGCATCGGGAACTTCTTCTCGAGCAATCCTGACAATGAGCAGCAGGTCTACATCCTGGCGCAGCAAAAGATCGAGAAGGCAGCAAGGCAGAGCCCGCTGGTCGCGGAGGCGGAGACCAACACCAGGGGCATGCTCGAGGGGCTGATGCACTCGCTCGGCTTCCAGCGGGTGACGGTGATCTTCACCACCGCCTGAGGCTGATAATGTCCGGTGATGTCCGGCTCCCGGGATCATCTGGAGGCGACGATGAACGGCGCGCAGGCTCTCCTTCGCACGTTGGCGAGCTGCGGCGTGCGCGTGTGCTTCGCAAACCCTGGGACGTCGGAGATGCACTTCGTGGCGGCGCTCGATGCCGTGCCCGAACTGCGCGGCGTGCTGTGCTTGTTCGAAGGCGTCGCGACCGGCGCGGCGGACGGCTACGGCCGGATGGCGGGCAATCCGGCGGCGGCGTTGCTGCACCTTGGCCCTGGCCTCGCTAACGGCCTGGCCAACCTGCACAACGCCCGGCGAGCCCGCACTCCGCTGCTGGTCGTGGTCGGTGATCACGCCAGCTACCACAAGCGCCTGGACGCGCCGCTCGAGTCCGACATCGACGCGCTGGCAGGGACGGTGTCTAGCTGGACGCGCCGCCCGGCGCGCCCAGCCGACGTGGGCGCGGATACCGCGGCGGCGGTGGCGGCGGCGATGACGCCGCCAGGTGGCGTAGCCACGCTGATCGTGCCTGCCGACGTGTCCTGGTCGCCGGGTGCCGAGCCCGCCGACCCGATCGTGATCAGGCCGGCGGCGCCGGTGGCCGGCCAGACGATCGACTCGGTGGCCGCCGTCCTGCGCAGCGGCGAGCCGTGCGTGATCCTGCTCGGCGACACCGCGCTGCGCAGGCCAGGCCTTGAGGCCGCGAGCCGCCTTGCCGGTGCTGGCCAGGGGGTGCGGCTGCTCAGCGAGACGTTCTCGGCCAGGCACGAGCGAGGCGCCGGCATCCCGGCCGTGGAGCGACTGGCCTACCTGGCCGAGTTCGCCACCGCGCAACTGGCGGGCGCCAGCCACCTGGTCCTTGCCGGGGCGCGCTCGCCGGTGTCCTTCTTCGCCTACCCGGATCGGCCGGGCTCGCTGGTGCCGCCCGGATGCCAGGTCCACGTCCTCGCCGCACCGGGTGAGGACGTGACCGGGGCCCTGTGCGCGCTCGCCGACCTCGTAGCCCCGGACTCCAAGCCCGTCGCCCAGGCATTCGAGCGCCCGGCGCTCCCGGACGGCGACCTGGACGGGCCGAGCGCGGCCGCGGTGATCGGCGCGCTGCTGCCCGAGGCGGCGGTCGTCTGCGACGAGGCCAACACCTCGGGCCTATGGCTGGCCGGGGCCACAGCGGGTGCGCCACCGCATGACTGGCTGAGCCTGACCGGCGGTGCGATCGGCCAGGGACTGCCGCTGGCCACCGGGGCCGCGATGGCGTGCCCGGATCGCCCCGTGATCGCGCTTGAGGCCGACGGCAGCGCGATGTACACGATCTCCGCGCTGTGGACTCATGCGAGGGAGCGGCTCAACGTCACCACAGTCATCTTCAGCAACCGCAAGTACGCGATCTTGGGAATGGAGCTCAGCCGCGTCGCCGTGCTGGCCCCGGGGGACGACCCCCCAGACCCCCCCGCTGCGGGTAGCGCCTCGGCCGCGAGCGGCCTGATCGACTTGTCCAGGCCTGACATCGGCTTCACCGCGCTCGCGGCCGGGTTGGGCGTGCCAGCGAGCAGTGCCCGCACCGCCGCCGAGTTCGCCGCGCAGCTACGGCACGCGCTGGCCGAGCCGGGGCCGCACCTGATCGAGGCCGTGCTCCCTTCGGCCTTGTGACCGGTGTTGCTCCACGAGGTCAGCCGCGGCCGTGATGCCGAGCGCGCCGGCCGGAACCAGCGTGACGAGCGCGGGCAACTGGTACCGCCAGGAGAATTCGAACACGTCGGACGCCATGAGCAAGAACACGGCGCTCGCGAAGCACAGCAGGCAGGCCAGCGCCACCTGGCGTGCCTTGTCGTCGTCCCTGGCACCGCGCGGCGCAAGGTCCCGTGGCCCCATGTCCGGTTGCCCTGTGCCCTGCCGCCGCGTGCCCCGCCGCCACGCGAGAGCCGAGCCGGCCAGGCCAGCCACGGCGCACAGCGTGAACAGCGGGCCTGGCGTGTACCCGCCGTCGAGCTGATACGAGCGGAGGAACGCGGCGACCGGTCGCCACACCTGCGGCGCTCCGCCGCCGAACTGGCCGACCTCGTCCCTGACGTCTTGCGTCGATGAGTGATTCGGGAAGTAGGGGAAGGCCCGCTGGAACTGCCACCGCGAGATCGGCGTGTCGCCCTTGTCACCCACCCGGGTCAGGGCGAACAGCTTGAGCAGGTCGCTCCCGTAGGCGCCCGCCACCCGCAGTGGCTGCTGCCTGAGCACCTGGCTATTGAAGTCAGATATCAGCGAGTCGACCTCGGCGCGCGACATCTCGGGCTTGCGGTGGTAGTAGTGCAGGTTGACCGGGGAGGCCGGGTTGTACTCGAGCCAGTCGGGCCCCTGGGCCTGCTCGGCGGCGGTCGGGCACATCGCCCGCTCGGCGGGCGGTAGCTTGATCGTCGCGCAGTCAGCCGCCGCGGCAATCCGGCCGTACAAGGACGTGACGCCTGAGTGCGACAGGAAGAACTGCCCGGTCATCAGCTCAGAGCCGGTGCAGTAGGCGAGGATGGGCAGCGCGAAGGCCGCGCACATGGCGGCGGCCCTGCCGGTCGCCTGCCGCCAGCCGCCGCCCGCCGCCAGCAAGTAGATCACGGCGGGCAGCAACAGCGCCTCGCCCACCTGGGCGACGGTCGCCGAGGTGCCGAGCACGAGGCCGGCCGCCACGGTCCGCGGCCAGCTCGTCCCCGGCCGCCAGAGCAAGATGGCGAGCCCGGCCACGATCAGGGCCTCGAACCAGACGTCGGGCATGATGAGCTGCTCGATCTGCAACTGGTAGGCGTCGAGCAACAGCGGCGCGATCGCCAGCGCCGCCAGCCATCGGGACACGCCCCTGCGCAGCAGCAGCAGGTAGATGACCACGGCCATGGCCAGGCCGAGCGCGTGCTGCACGGCGGCCACGGCGTCGAAGTTGGCCACGAACAAGATCGCCCGCAGCGGGCCCTTGTAGCCGACCGGGTCCATGCCAGCGGCGTTGTACAGATAGCGCTCGGAGTCGATGTAGAACAGCGCGGGCCGGTACGCGAGCTGGACGAGCACCCGGAGCACCAGCCCGGCCGCCAGCAACGCGGTGGCTAGCCAGTGCCGCCGCAGCACCGAGCGCGCGGCCAGTCCGCGCCGCCGCAAATCGCTCGTCACGTCCTTATCCTCCAGGCGGGCTCTGCCCGCCGCTGGACAGCCAGATCGCCAGGAAGACCGTCACGATCGTCAGCCACCGGGTCATCCGGTTGCGCGGTACCTGAGTCAGAGTGACCCAGGCGATCGCGGTGTACCAGGGGAAGACCCACGGGGCGACCAGGATCCAGGCGAAGGTCAGCGCGAACGGAGCGACGACCTCGCGCGGCTGGTCAGAGGAGATTCGCTGGTAGATCAGCCAGGCGACGACGACCATCGCGAACGGCCACAAGAAGAAGATGACCGTCGCCATGCCGGCGTTGCTGGCGCCCAGGGCAGTTCCCGCTATCTGTACCAGGCGCCAGGGAGAGGGCAGCAAGACCCATTGCGTCCCGCCCAGCAGCGGCTTGAACGCCGCGAACCCGTAGAAGCTATATTGCAACGCGGCCGTGACCATGGCCACGGCGGCGATCCTGGTGGTGCGCATCCACTCGCGCCTGCGCAGCAGCGGCCACGCGAGCCCGAGGCCGATGAGCACGGCGTTGAGCTTGATGCCGACGGCGAGCCCGATCAAGATGCCGATGAGCACGTCGCCGCCCTTGCCTGACACGCGCCGCGCTACCTGGATCGAGCAGATCGCCGCCGCGGCCACGAACGTGTCGAGGTGACCGCCGCCCACCAGTTGCTGTATGAGGACCGGGTTCGCCGTCCAGAACAGCGTTGCCCTGATCGGATCGTCTGAGGTCCGCAGCAGCAGCCAGCCCACGCCGATGAACACGAGCCCGTTGAGGATCATCAAGACCCAGACCGTGGTCGCGACGTCCGCTCTGCCGATCGACGCGGCGAAGGACTGGACGAACGTGGCGAACGGGCCGTACACCGATGCCTGCTTCTTCCAGGCCGCGCCGACGATCCGGTAGTACATGGAGCCGCGGCCGAGCCAGTAAAGCGGCGAGTGCGTGTAAGGATCCCGGCCCAGCGAGGCGATCCGGCCGTAGGCCGCGTAGCTCGCGGTGTCCGACGAGCCCACCGGCGTGAGGCTGACCATGACCGCGACGATGGCCGCGCTCGCCAGGAACAGGTGGCGCGGGTTGGGCCGCCAGCCCTGGCTGTGCGCCCACAGCATCCCGGCGAGCCCGAGGCAGGCCAGGATGTCCCCGGTGTAGAGCATCCC
>JASIBM010000229.1 GCA_030045175.1 Streptosporangiaceae bacterium
GTCATAAAACGGGCGACTATGGTGAGGCCGGGTGGGTGCCGCGCGCCACTCGAAGGACGCCGGGCCCGGCGTGGCCAGTCAAACCGGCGTAGTCAGCCGAGCGGGCGTGGTCAGCCGAGCGGGCGTGGTCAGCCGAACGGGCGTGGTCAGCCGAACGGGCGTGGTCAGCCGAACGGGCGTGGTCAGCGGCGCCCGGCGTGGTCAGCGGCACCGGTGTGGTGCGGCAAATGGGCGAGGTTAGCCAAGGCGGGTGCGGGTCAGCCGAGGCCGAGCTGGGCCGCCCAGCGCCGCACGCATTCGGCGAAGAACGCCTCGCGATCGCCAGGGCCCTCGCCGACGACGTTGTGGAACTGCCCGAATAGCTCGAGTGACACGGTTCCGAACAAGGCTGCCCAGACCATCAGGCCGGTCTGCATCGCCGCGTCGGGCACTGCGGCGGATAGCTGGGTCAAGATGGGCTCAAGCGCCCGCGCAGCGGCATCCGCGACAGGCCCGCCGTAGCCGCCATCCGCGACTAGGCCGCTGCGGCCGCTGCCGGTGACTGACCCATCGCTCCCGTCCGCCGTCGGCCCGCGCCGGCCGACAGCCTCGACCAGGATCTGGACAAGCAGGTTCGCGACCCGGCTGGCGGGCGCGATCGTGTCCGCCGGGGCGACGTAGCCCGGTACCGGCGAACCGTAGATCAGCGCGTACTCGTTGGGATTGGCGATGGCCCAGTTCCGGACGGCCTGGCAGACGGCGGACCAGCGTCCGATCAGGTCCCGGCGGTCCGGCAGGGCCTCCATGGCCTCCGCAGCCGCACCGAGCGAGTCGTAGGCGTCGATGATCAGCTTCGTCAGCAGCTCATCGCGGCTCGCCATGTAGCGGTACACCGCCGATGACGCCATGCCGAGCTCGCGGGCGATCGCGCGCAGGCTCAGCCCGGCGGCCCCGTCGGTGGCGAGGTGCCGACGTCCCGCCTCGATGATCTCTGCGGTTATCTCTGCCCGCGCCCGCTCGCGGGCGGTGCGCGGCACCGACCGCACGGTTCCTGCGTCATTCGTCATGTCAAGATCATTCCATAAATCAAGAGCATAGGCAACAAAGCAGAGCAGTGCTCTTGACATTCGGGCGACTCAGGGCGCATGCTGGTTCGAAGGAAGAGAGCACTGTTCGCGAATGTGAGCGGCAGATGCGGATGGAGGCCAGGCATGGAACGTGGCGCTTCAGGCGAGCCAAAGTCCGTAGCTGGCGCTGGCCCGAGCGGCGCAGCGGAAAGCGCAGGCCGGTCGCGGCGTGCCGCAGCGGGCCGAGCCGGGGACGGCGGGACAACCCGGGCCAGGGACGGCGGGACGAGCCGGGCTGAGGACGGCGAGGCAAGCCGGGCCGGGGATCATGCTGGCGGGCTGCACGTCGTGGTCGGTGCCGGCCCGGTCGGCACCGGGATAGCGCGCGCGCTGGCCGGTCAGGGATGCCGGGTCCGCGTGATCACCAGGTCAGGCTCGGGACCGTCCGGCCCGGGTATCGAGCGCACGGCCGCCGACGCCAGCGACGCGCCGCGACTGGCGTCGCTGACCGAGGGCGCGACCGTGATCTACAACTGCGCGAACCCGCCCTACCATCGCTGGCCCGCTCTCTGGCCGCCAATCGCCAGCGCGCTGCTCGGCGCGGCCGAGCGCAGTGGCGCTGTCCTCGTGACGATCTCAAACCTGTACGGGTACGGCCCGGCGCGAGACTCGCTCGGTGCCGACGGCTACGACGCCGCGCACCCGATGACCGAGCAGACCCCGCTCGCGGCCACGGGACATAAGGGCTTGGTCCGCGCCCAGATGTGGCGCGACGCGCTGGCCGCGCATCAGGCCGGGCGCGTCCGCGTGACCGAGGTGCGCGCGTCGGACTACCTGGGGCCTGGAGCCTCGAGCGTGCTCGGCGACCGGCTCGTTCCCCGCCTCTTGCGCGGCCAGGCCGTGTCAGTGCTCGGCCGCGCCGACCGTCCGCACACCTGGACCTTCACCGCCGACGTCGCCGCGATGGCGGTGCTCGCCGGCCGCGAGGAACGGGCCTGGGGCCGGGCCTGGCACGTGCCCTCGTGCCCGCCGAAGACGCAGCGCGAGGTGATCGATGACATCGCCCGAGCCGCCAGGCGGTACTGGCCTGGGGGCGCCCAGGATCCCGGTGGCCCCGAACCCCCGATGGTCCGGAACCCGCCGTCCGAGCCGGTGCGGGTGCGGGAGGTACCTGTCGCGTTGCTCCGCGCGGCCGGGCTCGCCGCACCGCTCATGCGCGAGCTCACCGAGACGCTTTATCAGTTCCGTGCGGACTTCGTGATGGACTCCGGCGCTGCTCAGCGGACATTTGGCCTGGCCCCGACCGGATGGGACGCAATCGTGGCATCGGTGCTGCACTGGTATCTTCGGCCCGGCGATGGGAAACTACGCGAGCGAGCCGAGGGCGAGCGCGCGAGCCGGAGGGCGCCGGCGCCGCGCTGACTTAGGAGCGAGGTACCCAGGTGGGCAGGGCTGGGCAAGGGAGCAGGCGGCGCCTTACGGGCGCCCGGACGCGAGCGGGAAGATACCGCCGGCGCGCACGGCGCGACCTGGTGGCGGTGGGCCTGATGACGGTCGGCCTGGCGGCCCTGATGGTCGGGCCGGCCGCGGGCGCGGCCATGGCCGGCCGGGCCGCGGCGAGCGATACCCTGGGCTTTTGGTACGGGACCGACAGCTGGCCGATGCCCGTGGGCGGATCTGGCCCGTACACCGAGCCCGTGATCGGCGGCGCCTACGGCGGGTACGTCGGCATGGTCGGCAACTGGGCGCGCTGGCAAGGCTGCCGCGGCGTGCTCGCCTGGGCGCCGGCGAACTTCACCCAGGCCGCCACCAACTTCACCACGTACCACAAGGGCATCGGCACCGCAGGCTACTGGTTCATGGCTGGCCCGGGTGTCGATCCGCACTACAACGGCACGGTCGCCGAGGCCACCACCTGGGGCCAGCTGCAAGCGGCCAGGGCACTGGCCGACATGCACGGCAGCGAGAGCTACCCGGTGGTCTTCATGGACGTCGAGCTGCCGGGGAACGCGCCCGACTACACGCCCGCGCCGGACAACGGCTGGAACGACGTCTACACCTCGCCGTGCAGCGGCCGGGTCAGCCACGACGGCATCGCTGCCGCCGTCGACCGGGCGGTGCTCGACGGCTTCGCCGGCTACGTGACCAGCCACTCCTCCGCGTACAAGCCCGGCGTCTACTCCGCGCCGTCGGTGTGGGCATCGATCTTCGGAACCGGCAGCGCGTCGAAGATCCCTGACTGGTACGAGTGGACGTACACGGGCGACACGAGCAGCCTGGCCCACCACCCGTCCAGCTGGTGCCTGCAGGGGACGAGCACCTGCGCCCAGTTCTTCGGCGGCGACACCAGCTCAAGCAGCAAGGCGGTGATGTGGCAGTGGTCAGGCGGCGGCGGCACGAGCAACGGCGTCGGCGACTTCGACCAGATCGACGGCCTGCGCACGCCCTGACGCACTGTCCCCGAACGTACCGCGCCCGAACGTACCGCGCCCGAACGCAGCGCGCCCTGGCTAAGTCGCGGGGCGGGGCGATCGCGTCACCGGGTGCGAGCACAGGCACGTCCAGGCCGGCGGCTACCTCCGCGGTCTGCGGGTACTTCAGGCCGGTGCCCGTGTTGAGCAGCACCACCTGATCGGCGGCCGACAGCCAGCCGGACTCGCGCAGCCGCCGGACCGCGGTAACGCAGGCAGCCCCTTCAGGGCAGATGAAGCACCCCTCGAGCCGCGCGACCTCGCGCTGGTCGGCGAGCAGCGCGTCGTCCTCGACCGCGATCGCGGTGCCCCCGGTGGCGTACAAGGCGTCGAGCACAAGGAAGTCGCCGAGCGCCGCGGGCACGGTCAGGCCGAAGGCGACCGTTCTGGCGTCCGGCCACGGCTCGCTCCGCCTGGCGCCCGCCGCGAACGCCCTGACGATCGGCGCGCAGCCGGCCGCCTGGACGGCGACCAGCCTCGGCAGCGGCGGGTCCACCCAGCCGAGCTCGCGCAGCTCGAGCAGCGCCTTGTAGATCCCGATGATCCCGACCCCGCCGCCGGTGGGGTAGACGATCACGTCGGGCAGCCGCCAGCCGAGCTGCTCGGCGATCTCCAGGCCCATCGTCTTCTTGCCCTCCAGCCGGTAGGGCTCCTTCAGCGTGGACGTGTCCTGGTAGTCAGGGCGCAGCGGCAGCGCGCGGGCGACCAGCGCGCCCGCGTCGCCGATCAGGCCGTCGACCAGGTAGAGCTCGGCGCCGGCGGCGGCGCACTCGGCCCTGGTGATGGCGGGCGCGTCGACCGGCATCACGATCAGGCTGCGCAGTCCGGCCCGCGCCGCGTAGGTCGCCCAGGCCGCGCCCGCGTTGCCGTTCGTCGGCATCGCCACCGCGCGGACGCCGAGCTCGACGGCGCGCGACACGCCCACGGCGGCCCCGCGCGCCTTGAACGTGCCGGTCGGGATCAGGCCCTCGTCCTTCATCAGCAGCCCTGGCACGCCGAGCGCCTCGCCGAGCCTGGGCATGGCGAGCAGCGGCGTCATGCCCTCGCCAAGGCTCACTATCCGCGAGGCCGCGCTGACCGGCAGCAGCTCGTGATAACGCCACAGGTCGTGCGGGCGGGCGGCGATCGCCGCCCGCCCGCACGACGCGGCCACCGCCTCGAGGTCGTACCTGGCGAGCAGCGGCGAGCCGCACGCGCACAGGCCCTGCACGAGGGTAGCGTCGTGGCGAGCGCCGCAGTCGGCGCATTCGAGGTGGGTCAGGGCCGAGTACAGTGGCGTTGCCACGCCTTGTCCTCCTTTGGGCAGGTGCACCCGCCATTGTGCCAGCGTTGACGATGGACTAAACGGTAGGATATTACCGCACACTAACTAACAAATCGGACTAGATAGGATCATACCCACAACTCGGTACCGCTTGGGGGAGACAGTGATCCTCGTCGTCTCGCTCAACCCCGCGCTCCATGTCACCCATCAGGTCGCGGGCGCCGACTGGGCCGGGGTCAACCGGCCGCATACGGTCGAGGTCCAAGCTGGCGGCAAGGGCCTGAACGTCGCCAGGATACTGCGCGTGCTTGGCCAGCAGGTCATGCTGACCGGCCTGGCGGGCGGGCTCACCGGCCATGCGCTGGCCGGTGGCATCGCGGCTGTCGGCATCGACTCGGCGCTGACCCAGATCGCCGACGAGACCAGGCGGATTTTCGCCGTGTCGGACACGGTCAGCGGGCAGACGGCGTCGTTCACTGAGCCTGGGCCGGTCATTAGTGCGGTCGAGTACGAGCGCTTCTTTGTTGCGTATGAAAAAAGACTTCAATCCTGTGCGGCGGTGGTTCTGTCCGGCAGCCTGCCGAAGGGGCTGCCGGCGAGCACGCACGCCGACCTGATCGCCGCCGCGGTCGCTGCCCAGGTGCTCGTGGTGCTTGACACCAGAGGGTACGCGCTCAGGCTCGGCACCGCCGCTAGGCCAGCGATGGTCAGGGCCAGCCTGGCCGAGCTCGAGTCGGTGACGGGCCGCCCGCTCGGCCCGCCTGGCAGGCCGGACCTCGCTGCCATCGACGCTGCGGCCCGCAGCCTGGCCGGGTTCGGCCCGGCCGATCCGAGCGCCAGGTGCCGTCCGGGGCCGGGCACGAACGGCGTCGTGATCTCGTTCGGCGCGAGTGAGCTGCTCGTGGCCTGCCGGGGTGGCACCTTGGTAGCCCGGCCGCCAGCGACCGTGACTGGCGACCCGGACACGTTGGGCGACGCGGCCGTGGCCGGGCTGGCTGACGGGCTCGTCCGGGGCATGACCTGGCCGGAGTTGCTTGCGCAGGCCGCCGCGCTCGAGGCCGCCGCGGCCGGCTGGCCGGCCGGGACGTTCAGCGCGACGGACTACCGGCGGCTGCGCTCAGCCATCCGGGTCAGCCACATCGGTGGTGACCTGGTGGCTGGGCCCGGGTCTGGATTAGTCCCTTCCTGCACTGCTCGCCGCCGGGCGCATGCTGGTCCTTCGGCTCGCGTCCTGGCCGCTAGGAGCTGACCGGGTACGAGATCGCGCCGAGTGAGGTGAACTCCTGCGCGCTGGCGTTGGGGAAGCTGATGAGCCATAGCGTGCCGTTGGGGAAGATCTGCAAGATGCCGATCACGCCGTTCTCGGTGTAGACCTTGGCGTATATCAGGTACCTCGGCCGGGCGCCCGCTGGCAGCACCGCGAAGTTGTCGCTGTTCGGGTCCGGCTGGTCCAGCGAGCCCGACAGGTACACGATGCCGCCGGCCACCGCGTAGGCCGGGCTTCCGGTCTTCAGCGTCGCCTGCTCGGACTGCCAGCCGTTGAGCAGGGTCAGCGCGTGCAGCTTCATCGCGGCAGCGGGGAACGAGATGCCTGCGAGCGAGGTGAACGCTGGCGCGTTGCTCCCGAGTGCGGCCATCTTGCCGTCTGGCGAGATCTCAAGCAGGCCGACGGTGCCGCCGAAGGTGTAGATGGTGATCAGCAGGATGTGCGCTGGCCTGGCTCCGGGCGGCAGGACGGCGAAGACGCTCCCGGTGCCGCTCGGCCCGTCCAGCGATCCGGCCAGGTACACCACGCCGCCCCGGACGGTGTAAGACGGGGCGCCGGTCCCGTACGAGCGCTCGGGCTGCCAGCCGTGGATCAGGCTGAGCCTGCGGGTCGCGGTCGCCTTGGCCAGGAACGAGACCGCGCCAAGTTCCGTCGCCGACTCGGCGTCTGCCGGGTACGGGCTCTGGTCGGTCATCACGCCGTCGCTGAAGATCGTGAGCCAGGCGTACGTTCCGCCGGACACGGACGAATCGCCGGGCACGTGCACGATGATGTACAGGTTCCGGCTTGGCCTCGCGGCGGGCGGCAGCTTCGCGAACTCGATGCCGCCCCCCGACGGCTGGGTCAGCTCCCCGGCCAGGTACACGACGCCGTTCTTGATCCCCCACGCGGGAGGTCCCGTGTCATCGATGGCCGGGCCTGGCTGCCAGCCTTCCATCAGCTTCAGCTTGTGCCAGGTGACGCCCGCGGCGGGCGCGGCGGCAGGCGCCGTGACGGGGGCGGCGGTGGCCGCGCCGGGGCCTATGGCG
>JASIBM010000230.1 GCA_030045175.1 Streptosporangiaceae bacterium
GCTGGTGGCACGGCCGGGCATGGGTGGCGCGGCCGGGCGCTGGTGGCGCGGCCGGGCGCTGGTGGCACGGCCGGGCGGGGTGGCGCATGGCGGGTGGGGATCAGCTTGCGGTGCTGAGCGACCTCAGCTGGATGCTCTGCGCAAGGAGGGCGAAGCGGCACTTGGCCGCGACGACACCGCAGACGACACCTTCCTGCATGACCGAGTAAGTGCATGAACTATATTTAATCTTATATAGTTATATAATGTGCTAGCGCCGATCCGGCGGACTCTGCCAGTATGGGAATCGAAGCGACGTGACCGAAAGGCGACATCCCATGACCACGCCAGGATCCTCGGCGGCAACCACCGGCGGCATCGACCTATCGGTCAACGAATTCTGGGAGCTCTCCCTGGCGGATCGGCACATCGGATTCGCGAAGCTGCGCGAGCTCGACGCTCCCCAGTTCTTCCCTGACCCGGAGACGCCGTTCACGGCACCCGGCGGCGGCTACTACGCGTTCGTCAAGCACGCCGACGTGGTCGAGGCGAGCCGACATCCCGATATCTTCTCCTCGGCCAGAGGCTCAACCAGCCTCGTCGACCTGCCTGTCGAGTTCAATGAGTACTTCGGTTCGATGATCAACATGGATGATCCGCGGCACGCCAGGCTGCGCAGGATCGTGTCCCGGGCGTTCACTCCGAAGATGATCAAGAAATTCGAAGATGACGTGCAACGGGCCGCCGCGGACATCGTCAACGGCCTGCTCGCGACTGGCCCCTGCGACTTCGTGCAGCAGGTCTCGGCCCGGCTGCCGTTGAAGATCATCTGCGACATGATGGGAATCGGCGATGAGCACTACGACATGGTGCTGCGAAACACGAACCTCATCCTGGCCGGCGGTGACCCCGAGTTTCTCAGCGCGGACATAGACCAGGCGATAGGCCAGATCCTTACGGCCGGCGCCGACCTGGCGGCTCTGGTGACCGACCTCGCGTCGCAGCGCGAGGCCAGCCCGGGAGAGGACCTGATCACGGCGCTCGCGACCGCCAACGTCGACGGAGAGCAGCTAACGCCGGCCGAGCTCGCCTCGTTCTTCATCTTGCTCGTGGTGGCAGGGAATGAGACCACCAGGACGGCGCTGTCGCACTCACTAGTGCTGCTGACCGAGCACCCGCGCCAGCGCGAGTTGCTGCTGGCCGACTTTGACGGGCTGATCCCCGGCGCGGTCGAGGAGATCGTCAGGTACGTCTCACCGGTGATCTGGATGCGACGGTCGGTCACCAAGGACACGGTCGTCAACGGTCACCAATTCCGCGAGGGCGACAGGTGCGCGCTGGTCTACTGGTCGGCCAATCGCGACGAGTCCGTCTTCGATGACCCGTTGCGGTTCGACATCACCCGCTCGCCCAACCCGCACGTCGGCTTCGGCGGCGCGGGCCCGCACTTCTGCCTCGGCGCCCACCTGGCCAGGCGCGAGATCACCGTCATGCTGCGCGAGTTGCTGCAGCGCGTGCCGACCATCCGTGCCGCTGGCGAGCCCGACCGCCTGCTGTCCAGCTTCATCAACGGGATCAAGCACCTGCCCTGTGAGTTCGACTAGCCCGACATGAGCCAGCCGGACATGAGCCAGCCCGACATGAGCCGGCACAACAGGCCCGCACCTTAAGGCAGGGCGCTGATCTGGGCGGCGAGGCCAAAATCGGCGCCGGTCAGCCCGCCCGCCGAGTGCGTGGACAGGGTGAGCGTCACCTTGTTCCACGAGATGGCGATGTCCGGGTGGTGATTGGCGACCTGGGCCAGGTGCGCCACCGCGCCGACGTAGATGATGGCGTCGCGGAAGTCACCGAGCTTGACCGTCCTGGTGATAGCGTTTCCCGTCCGCTCCCAGCCCACGACACGGCCGAGCGCGGCGGTGATCTCATCTTCGGAAAGCAGACTCATGCGCCTATCATCGCAGCGGGCGGCGAGGCGTGCCGCAGGGCGGCGCTTGGCCGAGCGCAGCGATCCACCCAGCGATAGGCTGGGTGACCGTCGCGCCCGCCGTGCCCGCCAGACTCACCGCCTGCTCACCGCCTGCTCACTGCCCGACTCACCGCCATGCCGCCGATGGAGCCGCTAATGCCAGATCCGCACCACTTGGCGCCACAGCGCACTCCGCTCACGGAAGTACACGAGAGCCTCGGCGCGTCAATGACCGACTTCGCCGGCTGGCGGATGCCACTGCGGTACGGCAGCGAGACGGCCGAGCACAACGCCGTCAGGAGCGCGGCCGGCCTGTTCGACCTCTCGCACATGGGCGAGCTGTTCGTGTCTGGCGCAGGGGCGGCCGCCGCGCTCGATTACGCGCTGGTCGGGGAGCCGTCGGCGCTGGCGCCAGGCCGCGCCAGGTACACGATGATCTGCGCGCCCGATGGCGGCATCATCGACGACCTGATCGTCTACCGGCTCGCCGACGACGAGTTCCTCATCGTCGCGAACGCCGCCAACGCCCGCACGGTCGCTGGCGAGCTGACCGCACGAGCGGCTAGCTTCGCCGCCACGGTCGACGACCGAACGCGGGACTACGCGCTGATCGCCATCCAGGGACCCCGGTCGGCCGGCATCCTGGCCAGGCTGACCGACGTTGACCTCACGCAGGTCCGGTATTACGCGAGCTACCCGGCCAGCGTGGCTGACGCCACGGTGCTGCTCGCCAGGACCGGCTACACGGGCGAGGATGGCTTCGAGATCTTCTCGGCACCGCAAGACGCGGTCCAGATCTGGACGGCGCTCACCGAGGCCGGGCACGGCGAGGGACTCGTTCCCGCTGGCCTCGCGGCCAGGGATTCCCTCCGCCTCGAAGCGGGCATGCCGCTCTATGGCAACGAGCTCGGCCCGGAAATTACGCCATACGACGCAGGCCTTGGCCGGGTGGTCAAGCTGGAAAAGGCCGGCGACTTCGTCGGCCGGGCCGCGCTCGCCGAGCGGGCGCGCGCGGTGCCGTCGCGGGTGCTCGTCGGGCTTATCGGCCAGACCAGGCGGGTTCCCAGGCATGGTTACGCGGTGCTGCGCGACGGCGCTCCATGCGGCACCGTGACCAGCGGGGCGCCGTCACCAACGCTCGGCAAGCCCATCGCGATGGCCTACGTCGCGGCCCACGCGCTCCCTGCGAACGACGCGGCGAGCGGCCGGAACGAAGCGGCGAGCGACGGGAGCGACGGGCGGCTTGCGGTCGACATTAGGGGAAGCGCCGAGCCAGTGACGCTCGCGTCGCTACCGTTCTACCGCCGGTCAAGCTGAGGCAGGGCCAGAGCACGACAAGAACCGCGCACGAACCGGAACGAGAAGGAGTGGCTCCGTGAGCGTTCCCGAAGAGCTCTACTACACCGCTGAGCATGAATGGGTTGCTATTAGCGACTCGGTTGCCAGGGTCGGCATCACCGACTACGCCCAACGCGCCCTCGGCGACGTGGTCTACGTGTCGATGCCGAATCTCGGCGCACGGGTCACGGCCGGCGACCCGTGCGGCGAGGTCGAGTCGACCAAGTCGGTCAGCGACATCTACTGCCCAGCCGACGGAGAGGTGACCGAGGTCAACCCTGAGATCGATGATGATCCGGGGCTTGTCAACTCTGACCCTTACGGCGCGGGCTGGCTGTTCAAGATCGCGCTGGACTCAGGCGAACAGCTTCCTCCTGGCCTGCTGACCCCAACCGAGTACGAGGCGCTGACCCAAGAGCAAGAGTGAGGTGGCGCTACTGGGCGGCCGACTCACCGGTGCCTTCCTGGGAGTCCGTTCCTTCCTTAGAATCCGTGCTTTCCTCGGTGCCGGTCGCGTCGCCGCTCTCGGAGCCGGCCTCGAGTGAGCTGATGCCGTGCTCGCGCAAGAGCAGCCGCATCCGCTCCACGTCGCCGCGAAGCTCCCGCAATTCTTCCGCCATGGCTACCTGGTCCGGGTGCGTCGCGGCCCACGCCCGGCGACGCGAAGCCTGGCCGGCCAGCAGCCGCTTCTCCCTGTCGCGCAGCCCTGCGGCCTGCTCGAAGTCCTGGGCGCTGATCGCTGCTTCCTTCTCCAGGCGGACCCGAGCGACCTCCAGGTCGAGGTCGCCGTCGTCGGGCCCCACGCCGACCCGCTGCTCGACGACCGCTAGCCGCCCCTCGATCGCTGCCAGCCGGGCCGGCAGGGCGTCCATCCCTGCGAGCTCTGTCCCCATGGCTCGTGCCGTTACCCGCCGCACCGGCGCGCCTGCCGCTTCCGCGCTTGGCTCGTCCTCGCCCGATCCCCTGAGCAGGATCACCGTCTGCTGCCTGACGCGACCCAGGTCCGCGCCCAGCTGGACGAGCACCCGGGCGGCGACGCCGTCGCCCTCCCTGAGCAAGCCGAGCAAGATGTGCTCTGTGCCGATGTAGTTGTGGCCGAGCTGAAGCGCCTCGCGCAACGACAACTCAAGCACCTTCTTGGCTCTCGGGGTGAAGGGTATGTGGCCAGACGGCGCCCGCTTGCCCTGGCCGATCATGATCTCGACCTGCTCGCGAACATTCTCCAGGCTGATCCCGAGGCTCTCGAGCGCCGCCGCGGCCACGCCCTGCCCCTCGTGGATCAGTGCCAGGAGGATGTGCTCCGTGCCGATGTGATTGTGGCTGAGCATCCGCGCTTCTTCTTGCGCCAGGACCACAACCCGCCGCGCCCGATCGGTGAATCGCTCGAACATGTCCGCTCACGCTCCTGCCTGTCTCTCACAATAGGCGCGCAGACCCACCGATACGGCGGCCGGCGACCGATGCGGACATGCGCTATTGCCCGGCCAGTGCCAGGCGCAGGCGCTGCTCGAGGAACGCGCGCTCGGTCGCGTTGGTGGTGCATGCCAGCGCAGCCTGGTAGGCAAGTGCTGCCTGCGCCGGGCGGCCCAGCCGCACGAGCAGGTCAGCGCGGCTGGCGTGGAACAGGTAGTAGCCAGGCAGGTCGAGCTCGTCGATCGCGGCGAGCGCTTGCCCTGGACCCGCCACCTCCGCGAGCGCGACCGCCCGGTTGAGCGCGACCACTGGTGTCGGCGCACAGCTCATGAGCTGGTCATACAATCGCAAGATCTGGCGCCAGTCGGTCGCGGCGGGCGTCCGGGCGTCGGCGTGCACCGCCTGGATCGCGGCCTGGATCTGATACGGGCCTGGCTGGTTACGCCGCAGGCAGAGGCGGACGATCTGCTGGCCCTCGCCGATGAGCATCCGGTCCCACAAGGACCTGTCCTGGTCGCGCAGCAGCACCAGCGAGCCGCCGGGACCGGAGCGCGCCGCCCGGCGCGAATGGGTCAGCAGCAGCAACGCGAGCAGGCCAAGGGCCTCTGGCTCGTCCGGCATCAGTTCCGCAAGCAACCTGGCCAGCCTGATCGCCTCCGCGCACAGGTCCTCGCGGATCAGGTGCTCGCCCGCGGATGCGGCGTAGCCCTCGTTGAACACCAGGTAGACCACGGCCAACACCGCGTTCAGCCGGCCTGGCAGCTCAGCGCCGCCCGGAACCCGGTACGGGATGCCCGCGTCCTTGATCTTCCGCTTGGCCCGCACGATGCGCTGGGCCATCGTGGCCTCGGGTACCAGGAAAGCCCTGGCGATCTCCGGGGTCTGCAACCCGCCGAGCAGGCGCAAGGTCAGGGCAACCTGGGCATTGCGCGCCAGCGCTGGATGGCAGCAGGTAAATATAAGGCGCAACCGATCGTCCGCCATGGGTCCGGTCACCTCAGGCTGATCACCGTTCTCGTAGAGCAGGGCAGCCTGCGCGTGCCGGCCGGCCCGGGCGGACTCTCTGCGTAGCTGGTCGATGGCGCGGTTGCGGGCGGTCGTGGTAATCCAGCCACCCGGGTTGGGTGGCGCGCCGGTAACTGGCCAGCGATCCAGGGCCACGGCGAACGCGTCTTGCACCGCCTCCTCGGCAAGATCGATATCGCCGAAGAGGCGGACAAGAGTGGCCACTGTGCGGCCGTACTCGCGCCGGAAGTGACCCTCGATCACCTCGGCTGGCAGCCTCATCGGGGCTGCGCCGTGCTCACCGGGCTGCGCCGTGCTCTCCGGGACTGCGCCGTGCTCACCGGGCTGCCGCGCCGTGTTCACCGGGCTGCGCCGTGCGTGTCGTCTGGCGGACCGTCGCCCACGTGGCCTACGCCGGCGGGTTGTCCTGGAACGGGCGGACCTCGACCGCCTCGCCACACGCCCGCGTCGCCTTCGCCGCCCACGCGAGCGCCTCATCCAGGTCGGCGGCCTTGATCACCCAGAACCCGCCTAGCTGCTCCTTCGTCTCAGCGAACGGGCCGTCGGTGGTCAGGATCTCGCCGTCCCTGACGCGCACCACCGTCGCGCTCTCCGGCGGGTGCAGGCCGCCGCCGAACACCCAGGCGCCCTCGGCCTGAAGCCGCGCGTTCAGCGCGGCCACGTCCTGGTACGCCCGCTGCGTCGCCTCAGCCGATCGCGCCTGGCCGTCTTCGACCATGTGCACGGCAAGCAGGTACTGCTTCATGGCGGTTCCCTCTCTCGGTAGCTGCCAGTCCGGCCGGAGTGCTGGCCGGGGGACGAGCCTCAGAATCCCCGTCCTCCACCTTGGCTACGAATGGCACCCGCCAGAATCGACACGACACGAGCCGCGGGCGCCTAGGCCCGGCGGCGCCTGGTGACCCGGTAGACGACGTAACCGGCTGCCACGAGCACGACGGCGGCCGCCGCGAGTTGCACTTCCGGCCTGGTGAGCTGGTCGGCGGCCCGCTCGCGCAGCCGGCGCATGTTCCCTGCCGGGCTGACCCGGTCGGCCAGCGAGTCGATCGTGCGCGCGAGGTTCTGCCTGGTGCGCTCGATCTCGGCGACGATCGCGTCGGTATCCCGCCTGGGGACCCTGCCATTGCCAGCCACGATGCTGCCACGAAGCTGCGGCGGGCTGTCCCGATCGGCCATCAGACGCTTCCTTCCCGGCCCAGAGCGTGGTCGTGCCTCCAGTGTCCCAGGCATACCGGGTCTGTGCATCCCCGCCCCGCGAGATTCAGCGTGGGCGAGCGGTAAGGCCAGTAAAATCACGTGATGAATGTCGAGGCCGTGATCTTTGACTGGGGCGGCACGCTCACGCCGTGGCACACCGTCGATGAGGCCGAGTTGTGGCGCTCGGTATGCGCGCGCCACTTCCCCGCCGGTCATGGCGACCGCGCTGCCGCGCTGCACGCCGCCGCGCAGGAGCGCTGGCGGATGGCGCAGACCTCGCAGCTGAGCTCCACCATCGGTCAGGTCTTCGAACTGGCCGGAGTCGAGCCGACCGAGGAACTGCTCGCCAGCTACTTCCATGCCTGGGAGCCGCACACCTACACCGACCCCGATGCCAGCACCTTGCTGAGCTACCTGCGGGCCGGCCGGATCAGGACCGGGGTGCTCTCCAACACGATGTGGCCGCGGACCTGGCACGAGGACGTGTTCCGCCGCGACGGCGTGCTGCACCTGATCGACGGCGCGGTGTACACCAGCGAGATCGACCGGACCAAGCCGCACCGGGCCGCGTTCCTCGCCGCCATGGCCGCGATCGGCGTCAGCGACCCGCAGGCCTGCGTGTTCGTCGGCGACCGTCCGTTCGACGACATCCACGGCGCGAAGAGCCTCGGCATGCGGGCGGTGCTGCTGCCGAACGACGTCGTCCCGCCGTTCAACGGCACCGAGCCGGATGCCGTCATCGGACGGCTGTCCGAGCTCGCGCCGCTGATCGACTCGTGGAACGGCGGATAGCCCGGCTAGGGGCGCGAGCCCGGCTAAGCCTGAGCGCCCATCGCGGCTAGCTCGGCGTCCACCATCGCCTCGTGCTCGGCCTCGTCCTTGCGCGCGGCTGCGGTGGTCCACCTGCCGCGGAGCAGCGGAATGCTGAACAGGAAGAAGATGATCCCGCCGAAGCACACCCAGTACCAGCGCTTCCACTGCGCGACCTGCACGGCCTGGGCCTGCGTCAGGGCGACCTCGTGCGCCGTCAGGAAGTCCTGTACCGACTTGGGCACCTTCTGCAGCGCCGTCAGCTGCTTCTGGTACACCTGCAAGATGGTCAGCTTGCTCGAGACGGCGGCGACGCCCTTGATGGCTGGCTGGTTGGCCATGATCGTCGATACGATCGTGGCGCCCTTGGCGAGGTCAGCAGGGGAAGTGCCGCCGCCGGCCTTGGCCTCGATCGGCGTGAGCACCTTGGCCGGAATCGCGGCCACGCTCTTATAAGAGGACAGCGTCAGGTAGTCCGATATGTTCGATTGAATGAACGCAAGCTCGGGGGCGAGTCGCGTCGCATTTGCCACCTGCGTTGGATATTTAGCGTCGAGTTTCCGGGCCTCGGCCACGATCTGGGGGTTCGCCTGCGCGAACGCGAGCTGTGGATACTGAGACTCGTACAACAGCGCCTGCGGGCCGTACTGCACGATGGGGGTCACGGCGGTGACCACGTGCGGGACGATCAGGAACGCCACAGCTACCACGATCCTGATGATCCAGCCCCAGATCGCCAGCCCGGTCGCGATAAGCGCCGGGTTCCGGGCCTCGACCGTCTCGGTGAAGCTGGCCATCCACGGCGTGTAAGCCACGCCCAGCGTGAACGACAGCAGCGCCAAGACGATCGCGAGCGTGTAGTAACTCGGATGCAGGCCGGCCAGGAGCAGGTAGACGGCCACCATGACCGCACCACCGATCGCGCCGACCACCATGAACGGCTTGCGCACCCGGAGCCGGTCGGACAGCACGCCGATCAAGATCACCGCGACCGCGTTGAAGCCCCAGTTCCAGTTGCCAAGGCCGTTGGCGTCCTTGGTGCTGAGGCCGAACACGGACGTGAGGTAGATGACGGCGAAGCCGACTGCCGAGTAGTAGATCAGCAGGAATACCGAGATGGCGAACGCGGAGACCACCACGTCGGTCTTGATGAGCTGGCGGAAGGGGTTCCGCAGCGCCGCCTCGATGTCGAGCCCCTTGGCGCGGGCCTCGATCAGCGCCCGGTCGTGCATGGTCACCATCAACTGGTCGCGCAGGTTGGGTGACAGCTCGCGGAGCCCGATCAGCGCGACCACGAATACCGCGAGCCCCGCGATGCCGCAGATGACGTACTCGTGCGCCCAGACGTGCCGGTAGTCGGATAGGCCGAACACCGCGGGAATCGTCGTCGTGCCGACGGCGGTGACGATCAGGCTGCCGATCACCGGCCCGCTTGTCCAAAAGCCCATCGCGGTCGCCCGGCCGACCTGCGGGGAGAAGTCCCTGATCAGCGCCGGGGTGGCGACCAGGCAGATGCCCTCGACCACGCCGACCACAAAGCCCTCGATCGTAAACGCCCACTTGTTCGGCGCGTTCGGGAGCACGAAGGCCACGAAAATGCCGGTGAACAACAGCCCGAAGACCACCAGGTTCGCCCGGCCAAACCGGTCGGCAAGGCCCGCGAGGAGTGAGCCGAACGCGCCGATCAGGTTCCCGATGGCCAGCGCCGTGACGTAGAAGGTAAACGTCATGTTCAGGTTGGCCAGGATTTGCGGGGACACCGAGGCGCCCACGTATAGCTCGTAATACAGCATGACCGTGGCGAGCACCGTGATAACCAGGTACGTGATCCGCGCGCCTGTGTTCGGGTAATAACCAAGCTGCCGGCGCCAGAGCCAGGACACCCCGCCGGGGCCTCGAGCCTCCACGGTGTCAGCGGTCGCAGTCATGCGGACCTCACGATGTCGAAGTTGATCCCGCCAGACCTCCCGGTGGGTTAGAGGTCAAAATATCTGCACTATGCGTGCAAGTTCAATAGGTTGCGGGTACAGGTGACAAATCGGCACGGAAACCCGCCTGTGACAGCAACGCCGTGAACGTCGCCTTGACCAGATCCCGCGCTCGCGCAGGGCTGAGGCCAAGATCGGTCCGTAGCGACTCCCAGAACGGCCAGATGCTGACCGCGTGCAAGGCGTCCAGGAGCTGATCCCGCCGCTGGCCGGTGACCTGGGCGAACTCGGGGGCGAACACCAGCTCAAGCTCGCGCCTGCCCCGGTCGGTCTTCCGCTTCCTGTCAATCCGCAGCTGGTCGGAGAACGGCTCATGGATGCGGGCCGCCCGCCACGTCGGCGTCATCTCCTCAAGGACGCGCGCCCGCTGGCCGACGAACGCGTCGACCCTGGCGGCCAGCGGCCGTTCCGGCTCGATGTGATCGAGCAGCGACCGCAGGATGTCCCTGTCCCTGCGCACCGCCTCTACCAGCAGCGCCTCGCGGTCATCAAACTGCTGCCAGACGGTGCGCAGTGACACGCCCGCCCGCTCCGCGATGCGCAGCGCCGTGGGCCGAAGGTCACCCTCTGCGTGCAGCGCCCGCATCGCGTCGATGATCGCCCGGCGGGTACGGTGCGACCGGGCGGTCCGGCCGTCTGCTGGCACACCGTCCGCACCAGGAAGGTCAAGGTCCGCATCCGATTCGGCCCGACCGCTGAGCTGCACCCCGCCATAGTAACTCCGGCCGCCCGAATGACCCCGCCCCAATCTTGCTAGCGGCGGCGGCCTGGGCCCACCCGGCCCAGCCGCCACCAGATGATCGCGATGATGACCGCCATGAGCACGACCTGCATCCCCATCTCAAGCAGCCAGTTACTCGCGCTCTGATTCCACAGCGGGTCTGGCTTGGCGCCTCCGGCGGGAGGCGAGATGAAGTTCAGGTTCGATGTGGCCGCCAGCGCGCCGTACCCCCACCGGGACGGCGACAGCCAGGAGAGCTGGTCGAGCACGAGCTTCCCGTTGAGCTGGAACACCCCGCCGCTCAGCACCACCTGGACGAGCACCACCACCACGAGCAGCGGCATCGACTTGTCCGAGGAGTTGACGAGCACCGAGATCAGCAGGCCGACGGCCATCGACGCGATCGCGAGCACGGCGACGGCCAGCGTGAGCTCGACGAGCGGCGCCGAGGTGAGCACCGCGCCGCGCTTGGGCATGTGATCCCCGGCGACGCCGATCAGCATGAGCACGACCGCCTGCACGGCGCTGATCAGGCCGAGGACGGTGAGCTTGGACCACAGGTACGCCCCGGCCGACAGTCCGGCCGCCCGCTCCCTGACGTAGATCGGCCGTTCCTTCACCAGTTCCCTGGCCGCGTTCGCCACCCCGACCAGGCAGGCGGCGAGCACCAGAACCAGCAGCACCGACTGCACGTTGAGGTTGGGCTTCAACGGCGAGCCTGTGAAGCCCCCGGCGTCGGGAACCGCCCGGATCAGGCCGCCGAGGATGATCGGCAGCAACGCCAGCGCGGCGACGTAGTTGCGGTCCGAGCCGATGACCGCGAGGTACCGCCTGACCAGGGTGCCGAACTGAGCCAGCCGGTCCTGCGAGCGCGGCGGGGCCGGCGCCTCCCGTTGGGCCGCCATGGTCGACCTGTCGCCCCGCTCCGCCGCCGTGACGTAGTCGGCGTAGTAGGCCGAGCGGCGGTACTCTCCGGCCCAGTCCCGGTCAGGCTCGGCCTCGAAGGCGCGGAATACCTGCGCCCAGTTTTGCTTGTCGAAATGCCGGAGCCCGTCGGCGGGCGGCCCGAAGTAGGCGACCTTGCCGCCGGGCACGAGCACGAGCAGCCGGTCGCAGATATCCAGGCTCGCGACGCTGTGCGTTACCACGATGACCGTCCGCCCGTCGTGCGCGAGGCTGGACATCATCTCCATGACCTGCTGGTCCAGGCCCGGGTCCAGGCCGGAGGTGGGCTCGTCGAGGAACAGCAGCGACGGCTTGGTCAGCAGCTCGAGCGCGACGTTGACGCGCTTTTGCTGGCCACCAGACAGCGAGGACGCCCTGGTGTTGGCGTGCGCGGTCAGCGACAGCTCCTCGAGCACCTCGCCGATCCTGCGCTCCCGCTCCCCCGCGCTGGTGTCCCTGGGGAACCTGAGCTCGGCGGCGTACCGCAGCGCTCGGGCGGCGGAGAGCTGGGTATGCAGGATGTTCTCCTGCGGCACCAAGCCAATCCGGTGCCTTAGCTCCGGATAGTTGGCGTACAGGTCGCGGCCGTCGTAAAGCACCGAGCCGTCCGTGGCAGGCCGCATCCCGGTCAGCGCGCCAAGCAGCGTGGACTTTCCGGCGCCGCTCGGGCCGATGACGCCGAGCAGGCACCTCTCCCCCAGCGGGAAGCTGACGTTGTCGAGCAGGACCTTGCCGCTTGGCAGCCGCACCGTCAGGCCACGTGCGGACAGCGAGATGTCGCCCGTGTCCACGAACTCTTGCAGCTCGTCGCCGACCAGCCGGAACGTCGAGGTGCCGATGCCGATGACGTCGTGGGCGGTGACCGGGGCGGTGTTGATCCGCTGGCCATTGAGGTAGGTGCCGTTGTGACTGCTCAGGTCCACGATCTCGTATCCGCCACGCGGCGCGAGGCGCAGCTCGGCGTGGTGGCGGGACACGGACAGGTCGGTGACGACGTAGTCGTTGTCGCTCGCCCGGCCGATGCGCACTACCTTGGCGGGCAACCGCATCACGGCGCTTGGCGCGCGCTCGGCGCGCGGCACCGATCCTGGCGGTGGCAGCAGGCCCCCGCCGGCCCTTGGCGAGGACGTCAGCTCCGTGGCGGCGTCGTCTCGCCCGGTACCACCCGGGCCGGTGCCACCCGGCGCGGTGCCGCCCGGCGCAGCGCCACCCGGCCCAGTGCCACCCGGCGCAGTGCCAACCAGCCTGGTGCCAGGCATCCCGCCGCCAATCAGCCCGGTGCCAGGCACTCCGCTGCCGGCCAGCCCGGTGCCAGGTGCTCCGCTGCCGGCCAGCCCGGTGCTGACGACCTGCGTGCCCGCGGGCGCAGAGCCGGCCGGCGGGACCACGATCGTGAGGGACAAGGGCGGGCCGTTGTCCGGGTGCCCAAGCCGAACCTCGCACGCGCTGGTGACCTCGGTCCGCTGCACGCGCCTGTGGCCGAGGTATGTCCCGTTCGTGCTGCCCGCGTCCTCGAGCAGCCACCGGTCACCATCTGCCCGCAACGTCGCGTGCAGCCAGGACACCCTGGCCTCCTCCACCACGATGTCCGCTTTCGGATCGCGGCCAATCCGATAGGTAGGCCCAGGCTGCAACGTGACGTCGGAGCCCTGGGCGCGCACCACGAGCGCGGGGGCAGCGCTAGGCGAAATTGCGCGCTGGACGGTCATGCGCTCACTATAAAACGGTCACGCCCACTCGCGGGGCATCAGCCATGCGGCTATTCGCGGTCATTGCCTCGCGAGGCCCGTCCGGGCGCCGGCAGCCACGCCCGGCAGGCGAGCCGGAGGGCACAGTGGTTTGCCCGGCAAGCCCCCAGCGGGTACCCTTGCCACGGTTGTCTGGGCACCTCGTTCGGTGAGGCGTCGACACGAACACAGGCCACTGATCCGACGACGTCGAGAGACGCCCAGGGTCAGGACAGGTCTGCCCGGCTTAAGGGCTGACCCAAGGTGGCTGCATCGGTACTGGTGCTACGTCGTGTCGTGCCAAAGCTCTGACGAGTAGGGGTGCGTGCCGGTGTCACCGGTGATCCTCCCTTGCGTGCCGCGGTCGGCACCCGCGCGTGCCAAGACAGGAGGAGGCGAGACATGGATAGCAGTAGACCGGGCCATCATCGGCCCGCCATTTCCGAGTTCTCGTCCTCTTCCGGCACGCGGTAAGCACACGCGGTAGACGCTAAGCCCCGCGCGACTGACGGCCGCGTGCCTCCCAACATCCCCTGGCCGGGGGAAGGGAGGTCTCACCATGACCACGACCACCTTGACCGCTGTACTAGACCCCGAGCACGTCGGCGACATCCGCGGCGCGCTCGGCACCATCAAGCTTGACGACACCGCAGCCCGGCGCGGCCGGGCGGCGAGCCTGAAGACGTTGCTCGCGATCGTCGGGCCTGGGCTGATCGTGATGGTCGGCGACAACGACGCCGGGGCGTTCGCCACCTACGGCCAGGCTGGCCAGGACTACGGCACCCGCCTGCTGTGGACGTTGCTGCTCCTGGTTCCCGTGCTGTACGTGAACCAGGAGATGGTGCTGCGCCTCGGCGCGGTGACCGGCGTCGGCCACGCTCGGCTGATCCTGGAGCGATTCGGCAAGTTCTGGGGCGCCTTCAGCGTCATTGACCTGTTCCTGCTGAACGCGCTCACCATCATCACCGAGTTCATCGGGATCACCCTCGCCGCCAGCTACCTGGGCCTGCCAAAGCTCGCCGCGGTCATCCTGGCCGGCCTGGTGGTGATCGGCGCGGCGTCCACCGGCAGCTTCCGCAGGTTCGAGCGAATCGCCGTGGCGTTCTGCGCGGGCAGCCTGCTGCTGATCCCGCTGTATTTCCTTGCCCACCCCGCGCCAGGGCAGATGGCCCATGACTTCGTCATCCCGCAGCTTCCTGGCGACGCTGGCCAGTTGTCCACGGTGATGTTGCTGATCATCGGGATCGTCGGCACCACGGTCGCGCCGTGGCAGCTCTTCTTCCAGCAGAGCTACGTCATCGACAAGCGGATCACGCCCAGGTTCATCCGGTATGAGAAGGCGGATCTGTGGATCGGCATCGTCATCGTGGTGATCGGCGGGGCCGCACTCATGGGCGCCACGGCCGCCGCGTTCGCTGGCACCAGGGGGGCCGGGCACTTCGGCGACGCCGCCGGGCTCGCGCACGGCCTCGCGGCATACGCCGGCCGGGCCACCGGGGTGCTCTTCGCTGTCGCCCTGCTCGACGCGTCCATCATCGGGGCGTTCGCCGTGTCCCTGTCCACCGCGTACGCGATCAGCGACGTGCTCGGGCTGCGGCACTCGCTGCACCGCGGGATCAAGGGCGCCAAGGGCTTTTACGCCATCTACGCGGCCCTGATCGGCGCGGCCGCCGCGATCGTGCTGATCCCCGGCTCGCCACTCGGCCTGCTCACGGAGGGCGTCCAGGTGCTGGCCGGCGTGCTGCTGCCCAGCGCGACGGTCTTCTTGCTGCTGCTGTGCAACGACAAGGAGGTGCTTGGCCCCTGGGTGAACGGGCGCAAGACCAACGTCTTCACTTGCGCGGTGGTGGCCGTCCTCGTCACCTTGTCGGTCGTATTGACCGCCTCGGTGCTCTTCCCCGCCATTACCGCCAGGCAGATCGCCGGCATCATGATCTGCTGCGCGTGCGCCTCGCTACTCGCCGCGGGCTACGCCCTGACCCAGCGCCTGCGCGGCGCGCGCCGAGCTCGCGCGCAGACGGCCGACCGGGCGGGACGGGAGAGCTGGCGGATGCCGCCGTTGTCGCTGCTGCAGCGGCCGGCCATGTCGGCGGGCCGCAAGATCGGCATGTCCGCCCTGCGGCTGTACCTCGGCGTCGCCATGATCCTGGTGATCGTCAAGATCGCCCAGCTCGCCCTCGGGCATTGACGACCTGCGCGAGCGAGCCGTAGGGGCCGCGACTCCGCCTGGACGCGGCAGGCCCCCGCGCCGGGTCAGCCCTGAACCGCGCACTCCGGCCCGCCCCGCTACCGCAACGTGGAGCCCTTGCTGCGCCTGTGGCAACAGCAAGGGCTCCACGTTGGTGTGCCGAGTCGCCCGAACCGGGCAGCGCCGGGACGTTATGTGCCAGTTTGTACGAAGCTGGGAGTGCGGCGGCGAGGTCCTCGGGCAGGAGCGAGCGACGAGCGGCTAGGAGGCACCCGCAGGCGAGCGGGCAGGCCAGGCTAGTTAAGGATCGGGACGTTCTTGCTAGGGTGGTTTCGACCCATTGCTTCACCCGGTTCGTGGAGGCACGTTGAGCGCTGGCCAGGCTGCGGACGGCCGGCTCCCGCCGGGTGCGATGGTGGCGGGTTACCGGATCGAGGCCAGGATCGGCCGGGGCGGAATGGCGACGGTCTACCGGGCGCACGACGAGCGACTGGGCCGCACGGTCGCGCTGAAGGTCATGGTGCCCGCGCTAGCCGCAGACCAGGAGTTCAGGGCGCGTTTCATCAGGGAGTCGCGGGTCGCCGCGGCCACCGATCACCCGCACATCATCCCCGTGTACGAAGCCGGTGAGGGGAACGGCCTCCTGTTCATCGCGATGCGCTTCGTCCGCGGTGGTGACCTGCGGTGGCACCTCAGCCAGTCCGGGCAGCTCGCACCCGAAGTGGTCGCCGACATCGTGTCCCAGATCGCGTCTGCCCTCGATGCCGCGCACAAGCGCGGCCTGGTGCACAGGGACATCAAGCCCGGCAACCTGTTGCTAGACGTGGGAAGCGACACCGGTGAGCCAGACCACGTGTACCTCTCAGACTTCGGCCTCAGCAAGGACTCGATCTCGGTCGGCACCATGACCGCGCTCACCTCCACTGGCCAGGTCCTCGGCACCCTCGACTACATGGCGCCAGAGCAGATCGAGGGCAAGCCGATTGACGGCCGGGCAGATCAGTACGGGCTTGCGTGCACCGCGTACGAACTGCTCTGCGGCACGCCCCCGTTCGGCGACCACCCGAGCACGGCGCTCATGCGCGCCCATCGCACGGACACGCCGCCGCCGATCAGCAGCCGCAGGCCCCGCTTGCCACGCGGCATCGATCTCGTATTCGCGAGGGCGCTGGCCAAGGCGCCGAGCAGCCGGTACCCGAACTGCCGTGATTTCGCGGCCGCGCTGCGAGCTGTCTGCGGCCTGGAGCAGTATCGCTCAGGTCTGCAGTTCACCCCCCGGTACCGGTCGGACCCGAAGCTCGCGGCGGCGCTTGCAGGCCCGGAGTCCCCCTCACGTCAGTGGCCACCCGTTGGCCCGGAGCCCGCGCGTCACCAGCCGCCCGCCACCCCAGCCTCCCCCGCACGGCACCAGCCGCCCGCCACCCCGGCCTCCCCCGCACGGCACCAGCCACCCGCCACCCCGGCCTCCCCCGCACCTCATCAGCCACCCGCCACCCCAGCCTCCCCCGCACCTCATCAGCGACCCCCAAGCCCAGCGGCTCCCGCCCGTCAGGTGGCGCCCGCAAGGCCACAGGCACCCGCGCGCCAGCGACCCCCCGCCAGCCCTGCGCCCGCCGGCTCCCCTCGCCCGTTCACACCGACCGGCCCGACCGTCCCGCCGGCCGCCGCGGCGACCACCATCCGCCGCCGCGACCTCCCGCCTAAGCCAGGCTCGCCCGCACCGGCTCAGCCCGCACCGGCTCAGCCCGCCCAAGCTCGACCCAAGCCGATTCCGCCGGCCTCGCCGGGGCCAAGCCCGGCCCACGCTGACCGTACCGAGGTCGACTGGGACGCGCTGGGGCAGGACAGGCCGACGGTGTCGCCACCAGCTCGCCAGCCCTCTCGCCAGCCCCCTCCCAGCCCCCCGCATCCCGCGCCCGGTGCCGCTGCCGCGCCTGGCACCGCAGCCACGCCCGACCCGGAGCCCGACACGCCGAAGCGACGCTGGCTCCCCCGCCGCGATCAGCAGTAGGACGGGCCGCAAACGCGGAGCGCTACTCGCGCCTCAGCCGGTGCGCGAGCATCCGGGCCAGGTCAAGGACGATCTGGCGGGCGAGCTGCGGCTCCCGCGCTGCCATCGACTCGAACGAGTCGAAGCTCAGCCG
>JASIBM010000231.1 GCA_030045175.1 Streptosporangiaceae bacterium
GCGGCGTGCGTGGTGGCGCCGGCCCCCGCGCCCTGGTGAGCGACCGCGCTCTGGTGCGCGACCGCGCCTGGGTGCGCGACCGCGCCGCCGACGCCGCTCGCGGCCAGCGCGCCGCCGAGGAAGACCGGGGCCAGCGTCCCGCGCAGAGCCACGTTGACCAAGGCGAGCTCGGTGCGCGCGGTCCTGCAGTCGGCGCAGCCACTCAGGTGCAGGTCGACTGCTCGCTCGTCACGCTTTGACAGCCCGCCGCGCACGTGCGCGCCGAGCTTCGCGGCGACCGGCTGGCACTCGGCCTTCGCCCTGGCCGACAGATGGAGCTGCAAGTATGCCTGCCGCAGCCCTTCCCTGGCCCGGTAGCTGAGCGCGGCGACCCCGTTCGGCGTCAGCCCGAGCAGCGTCGCGACCTCGGCGGGACTGGCCTGCTCGACCTCGGTGTGCCAGAGCACCGCCGACCAGCGCTCAGGCAGCGACCTGAACGCGCGGGCGACCAGCGAGTGCTCCAGGTTCTGTACCGCAAGGTCGGTGAAGGGCTCGGCCGGGTCGGGGATGTCGGCCTCGTCAGTCGGCACCTGGCTCCGCTGGCCGCGCAGGTAGTCGAACGCGACCCTGCGCACCGATGTCAGCAGGTAGGGGCGGAACGCTTCGACCGGTCCAGCGCCGTTCTTGATCGCGCTGAGCACCCGCGTGAACGTCTCGGCCACCACGTCGTCGGTGTCGGCCGTGGCGTGGACGAGCTTGCGCGCGGCGCTTCTGGCCGCCGCCGCGTGCCGTTCGTAAAGAACGCCGTAGGCCGCGGAGTCACCGGCGCGCACCGCCGCAATGAGCGTCGCGTCGCTTGACGACGTCGTCACCGTCGGCGTCGTCATTAAACCCGCCGTTCGCTCGCGCCTAACGATCTTCGCATCGTACTGCATCGGGCGTGCCGGGACTGGCCCAGCTGAATCACGAAGAAGCTCGCCGTTCCACGTCATAGCGGGCAGGCTCCCGTGTCATTCCTAGTACGGCGGCGGCCGCTACCAGGTGTCGAGGGGGTGCCTGGTGGCGGTCGCCTGGCCAGGGCGCCGGCCGGGACCCGGCGGACCGGCGAAGGCCTGTGCCACGTCAAGCCACCGGTCAGCGACAGTGCCCAGCGCCACCAGGGCGGTGTCGTCGCGGTGACGGCGCCTGGTGACGAGCAGGCAGAAGTCGAGCGCCGGGCCGGTCACTCGGTTGACCGCCTCCTGCGGCCCCCACGTCCACGACTCACCGCCTGGCCCGGCGAGCTCGACCCGGACTGGCTCGGCTGGCTGGCCGAGTCCGTTGGCGGTGAAGCTGAACGGGAGCGCCCTGACGCCGATGTGCGCGACGTGTCGCAGCCGCGCGGTTGGCTCGCGGCTCGCGTGCAGGGCGTCGGCCACGTCCTGCCCGTGCGCCCAGGTCTCCATGAGCCGCGCGGTGAGCGCGGATGCCGCGCTCATCGGCAGGCCAAACCACGGCAGCCTGGCGGCCGGGTCGAGCCCGGCGAAGACCTCGATCAGGAGGCTCCTTGACGAGCCGAGCCAGGCGAGCACCTGCTCGCCGGTTAGCGACCTGTATCGCTCGGCCACGTCGTCCGGGGTGAGCTGGCCGGCCTCGACGGGCCTTTTCATGTCCGCATCAAAACCGCCCGCGTCGGTTGCAGACAAGATCGCGGCGTCGTCAAAGAACGCGAGGTGGCTGACCTGGTCTGCGATCGTCCAGCCCGGTGCCGGGGTGGGCGTGCGCCAACCGGACTCGGTGAGGCCGGCGACCAGCCCGGTCAGCTCGGCCGTTTCCGCGGCCAGGTCGCCGGCGAGCGAGCTCATGTCAACGGCCACGTTCAAGCTCCCGCTCCGGACAGGAACTCACGCGGATTTCCAACAAGCATCTGCTCGATCTGCTGCTCGCTCACGCCGCGCTCGCGCAGCGCGGGAAGCATGCTGGAGTGGATGTAGGTGTACTTCCAGTCGGGCAGGAACGGGTCGGCTTCCGCGGCGGTGAACCAGTCGATGAACGACGCCTTGTCGTGCGCCAGCATGATCCGGTCCGCCAGGCCCCGCTCGCAGAGCGCGGCGAGCGTGTCGATCTGAGCGTCGAGCGGCAGGGTGACCGGCAGGCCGCAACGGTCCCAGCCGAGGTAGGAGCCATTGTCGATGACGCGTTGCAGGTAGTCGAGGTCGGTCGTCTCGTTCGAGTGCCCGATCATCACCCGGCTCAGGTCCACGCCACGCTCGGCGAGCAGCCGCTGCTGGTCCAGCCCGCGCTTGGTCGGCGCGTGCGCGTGAGTGCAGATCGGGGCGCCCGTCCGCAGGTGGACAGCGGCGACCGCGTGCGCGAGCCGCCGCACGTCCTCGGTCAGGCCAGGCGTGTCGGTGACGAGCTTCAGCACTGCCGCGCGGAGCCCCGTGTTGCCGATGCCGGTGGTCAGGTCTCGCTCGAACAACGACTCGAGCACGCGGTCGTCGCCGTCGAGCAGCTTCCCTGGCCCGCGCAGCTGGAACGGCAACGGCAGGTTGTCGTAGGTGTAAAAGCCGGTCGCGAACATCACCTTCAGCCCGGTGCCTTCGACCGCGCGGGCGACGAGCTCCGCGTCACGGCCGATGCCAGGAATGGTCATGTCCAAGATCGTGTCGACTCCCGCCAGGCGGAGCTGGCGGAGCTTCTCCCTGGCGGCGGCCAGCTCTGCCTCGGTATCCCAGCCGCTGAAGCCGGGCCAGCCCCAGTGCAGAGCCTCAGCCCTGATGAACACGTGCTCGTGCATGAGCACGACGCCAAGATCGGCCGCGTCGACGTCGCCGGCCGTGGTCGGGACTACGGACATGTTCACGCACCTCGGTCGAGGTCGGATGTTTCAATGCCGGAGGCCAGGCCCGGTTGCCTGCTGTGCATGTTAACGGCCCCGGCCGAAGTCGCCGGTGCGGCCAGGTGAAGATGGCGTCGACCAGCAGGCAGCCGGCCGACAGGAGCAGGACGGTGGTGAGGCCGTAGTGGAAGGCGATCAAGCCGCCCACGATCGCGCCCAGCCCGGCGGCGCCCACCGCCACGAACCGGAAGGTGGCTGTCACCCGGCCAAGCAGGTGGTCGGGTGTCAGCTTCTGCCGCGCCGAGCCGAGCGCGACGTTCGCGAGCGAGGTCGTCGCCCCCGACACGGTGAACAAGGACGCGGCGACCCAGACGTTGCCTGTCACCGCCGTTCCCGCCCAGGCGACGGACTGCGTCAGGCAGGAGATGGCCATGGCCTGCCGGTAAGACAAGTGCCTGATCAGCGTCCGTGCCCGCCAGCCGGCCGCCGCGCCGCCCACGGCGCCTGCGGCTATCAGCAGCCCGTAGGCGGCTAGCGGCACCCGGAGCACCTCGTGCGCGTAGAGCACGAAGATCGCCATCGAAGCGTTGAACGCGAAGTTGGCCGCGCCGGTGCTAAGCGCGAGCAGGGTCAGGCCGGGCGTGTTCCTGATGTGCCTGACGCCGAGGCCGATGGCGGCCCTCATGTTCTCGCGCGGACGATCGTCAGCGGGCACCATGGGCAGCCGGCGCACCAGGCTGGCGGAAGCGAGGAACGACACGGCGTCCGCCAGGAACGGCAGCGCGTGGCGCACGACGAAAGACGCCGAGCCGAGCGGGGGCCCGAGCAGTGAGCGCCCGGCCGTGTCCAGCGCCCAGAACCGCCCGTTGACCTGCGCCAGGACGCCGTTGTCCCGGCCCACGATGGCCGGGATGATCGACTGGGCGGCGGCGTCGAAGAAGCACTGCGCGACGCCGATGCCAAGCACGGTCAGCACTATGACCAGCACGGAGACCAGGCCAGCCAGCATGAGGCCGACAAGCAGCGCGAGGAGGCCGGCCCTGGCCAGGTCCGCCGCGATCATCACGCGCCGGCGAGGCAGCCGGTCGACAAGCACCCCGGTCGGCAGCCCGGCGATGACCCAGGGGACGTAAAAAGCCATGGTGACTGTCGATACCGCCACCGGGTTGCTCGTTAGCGCCGCCGCTAGCAGGGGCGCGGCCGCGAGGAACGTCCCGTCGCCGGTCACGGATATCCCGGTCGCGATCAGGAGCGGGACTATGCCGTGGGCCGGGTCACCGCGCGCGGTCGTCGCTCTGGCAATCATGTTGCTAATACTGCGCGCGGCTTAGCGCTTAATGAATCCGTTCGCGTGCCGCATCCTGGGCATGCGGGTGAGCGGGGATGGCGAACGATTGTCTGGTCGTCCGGGGCGACGAGGTTGATGCCGTAAATGCAGTTCATCGGCAACGCGGGTGCCCCGGTGAGAACGGCGATCACGGCGTGCGCTATGAGATGACCGGAGATTCCCGCCGACGCGGCGGTCGCGCCGGGTCCGCCCAGCCGGAGCAGGAAGTCGGCGAACTCGGGAGCGCGCGGCGCCATCTCATCCTGCCGCTCGCGCTCGGCGGCCTCCAGGCACTCGTAGCAGGGCCCGCCATCTGGCAGGAACGCCCCGACCGTCACCAGCGGCCCGTGGTAGCCGCCGCCCACCCAGGGGCGGCGCGTGGCCAGGCAGGCACGGCTGGCCCAGCTCCGTATCCCGCCGGGCCCGGCGGGCTCGTCCGCGCACAGCGCGAGGATGTCGTGATCGATGACCAGCTTCTCCAGGCTTTCCTGATCATCTATCCGCCGGTGCTCGCCGGTGACATGGACATCTGAGTTGATCCGTGCCAGCCGCTGCGCGGCGACCTCCGCCTTGGGCTTGCCGATGTCGGATTCGGCGAACAAGACCTGGCGGTTCAGGTTGGACAGGTCGACCGTGTCGGCGTCGACGCAGTGCAGCCACCCGATGCCGGACGCCGCGAGCGCGTAGAGCGCGGTCGCGCCGGTCCCGCCGACGCCCACGACGAGGACTCGTGCCCGGCGCAGCCGAAGCTGAACCTCCCACGGACTTGACCGTGACGAGAGGTCGACCCATCGGAAGAAGGCAGTGTTCCGCTCGTACCGCTCGCGCTCGCGCTGCGACAACTCGCCGGGCACCGGAGCCCCGGCGTCCTCGACGTAACCAGAGTCGATGAGCTGGTCGACAGCCTGGCGAAGCTCTAGCGGCTGATGGCGCGGGAAGGCGCGGCTCAGCTGGGCGATGACCTCATCGGTCGTCCTCGTGCCGTCCAGGGATTGGATGGCTGCCCAGACCAGGCCCTCTTCGTCGCCCTCGATCTCGGCGGCTATACCGTACACGCCCCCGCCGATCCGAATCTGACCGGTCGCCAGGCGATAGGGCCTGTGCTCCGGCTTTATCCGAGGCAATCTCATCGAAGCCCTTATGAACTCGGTCGGCGAGGAGGTTCGCTGGGCCCCCTCGCCGACGATCGCCCTAATCAACTTGGCAAGGGCCGGCTATCAGCCACTTTCCCAGCTCATCCGCGGCGTCTCGGCCTTGTCCAGCTTGCGGATTTTGATCATGCTGACCTCCCAACTTCGGCTGGTGTTCTGCGGTCAAATGTCAGAGGCCGTGTAGAGCCGTGTAGAATGTTGAGGTTATGGTACGACAGGGGATTTGGTGCGGTCAACAGCCCGAGATTCCGGTTCTGTACGGAAGATCTATGGACGTTGCCTGGTGCTGATGGACAATGTGGCCATGAGGGCCGATCCTTCGAGCGCGGGGCTTGACGAGCGGCAACTCCCGCGGATCACCGAGCACCTTCAGGCCCGATACATCGACGCCGGGCGGATCGCAGGCTGCCAGATCGCCGTCGCCAGGCACGGCCAGGTTGGCTACTTCCGGTCCTTCGGCGCGGCCGACCTCGAGCGGTCGGTCCCGGTGCGGCCCGGCACGATCTGGCGGATCTACTCGATGACCAAGCCGGTCACCGGCGTCGCGCTGATGTCCCTGTACGAGCGCGGCATGTTCCAGCTGGGCGACCCCGTGACGCGCTTCATCCCGCAGTGGCGGGACCTGAAGGTCAGGGAAAGAGGGCCGGCTGGCACCGAGCTGCTGGTCGATCCCGAGCGTCCCATGACGGTGCGCGACCTGCTGATGCACACGTCCGGCCTGGGCTTCGGCGGCGGCAAGACACTCGCCGAGCTGTTCTCTGCGCAGGGCCAGGTACCGGGCGTCGGGTTCGCGCCTGGGCACCGGCCTGGCTCGAAGGCGACGCTGGAGACCATGATCGATCGCTACGCCGGCCACCCGCTTGAGTTCCATCCGGGCACCGCGTGGCTCTACTCGGTGTCGACAGATGTCTGCGCGCGGCTCGTCGAGATCATCTCCGGCCAGCGCTTCGACCACTACCTGCGGCACGTCGTGTTCGAGCCCCTCGGCATGCGCGACACGGCGTTCAGGGTGCCCGAAGACAAGGTGCACAGGTTTGCGGCTTGTTACCGCAGGGACGCCGCCAAGAGGCTGGTCCTTGCCGATGACCCGCGGCGTAGCGGGTACCGCGAGGAGCCGTCGTTCCTGTCGGGTGGCGGCGGGCTCGTCTCGACCACGGCCGACTACCTGAGGTTCTGCCAGATGATGCTGAACGGCGGGGAGCTAGATGGCGCGCGCATCCTGGGCCGCAAGACGATCGAGCTGATGACGTCCAACCACCTGCCCGGTGACGCCGACCTGCGATCGGTCGCGTTCCCAGGCGGCTATGGCGAGGTGGGGTTCGCCGGCATGGGGTTCGGCCTGACCGTCGCGGTCGCCAAGGCCCCGGCGCTCACGCAGGTCATCGGGTCGGCCGGGGAATACATGTGGGGCGGCGCGGCGTCCACGATCTTCTGGGTGGACCCGGCGGAAGACCTCATCGTGGTGTTCATGACCCAGCTGCTGCCCTCAGGCACGTTCAACTTCCGTGGCCAGCTCAAGGCGCTTGTGTATCCGGCGCTCGTCGGCTGAGCACGCCATGGCCTTCTTCGCGTCTTGGCCTTAGGATGCAGGAGCACGGACGACGCACGCACTGTCAAGCCCTCGTCCTGGAGGCTGCCGATCTTGTCCGCAGACGCTGGCATGGACATCGAGGCCATTGTCCGGCTCGGCCTGGCCGGCGTGCTTGAGCCCCCTGGTGATCCCGATGAGCTTGACCCGGACCTGGACATGGCGGACGGGTACGGCCTGACCTCGCTGAACAAGGTGATCTTCCTGATGTCGGCGTGTGACGACACCAACGTCAGCCTCACCTGCTTCACCGAGTCCGACGTGGCCGCGATGCGCACGGTGCGTGACGTCGTGGCCGCGCTGTCCAGGCACGCCGGCCTGGTGGCCTGACGTGGGCTGGGCTGACCTCGCCGCCACGGCGCTCGAGAACGACCACGTCCTGCTCAGGCCGGTCCGGCCGGAAGACAAGCTGCCGTTGCGCGCCATCGCGCTTGACCCGGAGATCTGGCGTTACTTCGTGATCAGGATCACCACCGACGCAGACTTCGACGCGTTCTTCGACGCCGGCCTCGCCGACCTGGCGGCGGGCCGCCGGGTGCCCTACCTCATCACAGACAAGCGGTCGGGTTCCGCCGCCGGCAGCATGAGCTTCTTTAACCTGGCCGAGCCGGACGGACGGCTGGAGATCGGCTGGTCCTGGCTCGGCCGCGATTTCCGTGGCGCGGGGATCAACCGGTGGGCCAAGTTCTTGATGCTCAGGCACGCGTTCGAGTGCCTCGGGGCCGAGCGGGTTGAGTTCAAGACAGACAAGCTGAACACCCAGGCCCGGCACGCCCTGTGCAACATCGGTGCGCGCGAGGAAGGCACGCTGCGCAGCTTCAACCCGATGCCAGACGGCAGGCGCCGCGACGCCGTGTACTACAGCGTCCTGCGGGCGGAATGGCCAGGGGTGCGCGAGCGATTGCTGGCCGGGCCTGGGTTCGTCCGCGCGGACGACCTGGAAGCCGCCGGCTCATGAGCCAGGTGGCGGTCCCTTTCATCCGTGCCAGCGGCGACGCGTTCGACATTGGCCACAAGCACGGGGCCGCGCGCGCCGCCGAGTTGCGCGCGTTCATCGGCGACGACCTGTGCCGCATCAACAAGCTCGCGCCGGTGCCTGTCGCGATCGAGTCGTTGCGCCCTGCGCTCGCCGCCTACCAGCGGGCCATCGCCGACGCCGCGCCGCTGCTGAGCCTGGAGCTGGCCGGCCTCGCGCGCGGGGCAGGCATCGACGCGGAGATCGCCGTGCTGTTGCAGGCCAGGCGGGAGATCATCGGGTTCCAGCGGGTCCGCGCGCGCGGCGACTGCACCACGTACGCGAGCCTTTCTGGCGGGCCGGACGGCGGCCCGGTGTTAGCGCAGACCGTAGACCTCAACGGTGACCTTGAGGACCAGATCGCCGTGCTCGACGTTCAGATGGCGGGCGCGGCGCGGCGCGCGCTCGTGCTCAGCTTCGGCGGACTGCTCGGGTACCTCGGCGTCAACAGCGACGGCCTGGCGATCGGGCTGAACCTGGTGCTCGGCGGCGACTGGCGCCCAGGCCTGCCGCCATACCTGGCGATCAGGCACCTGCTCGGCCACTGCGGCAGCGTCGGCGAGGCGCTCGGCGTCCTGCGCGGCCTGCTGCCGCTGGCCAGCTCGCGCTCGCTCACCCTGTGCGACCCGATGCGCCTGGCCTGCGTGGAGATCATCGAAGATCAGATGCGGATCGTGGAGACGTCGCCTGGCCTGTCGGCGCACACCAACCACTTCCTGCACCCCGACTTCACAAGCACCGACGAGCTCAACGTGTTCGCGCGCAACTCGTCGCTGCTGCGGCTGAAGGCGTGCGAGGCAGGCCTGGCCGCTATCGGCGAGTCGGCGGCTAGCGTCGAGGAGCACTTCGCGCTGCTGGCCCAGCCGGGCATCTGCGTGGCGGGCACGGGTGACGTCAGGAGGGAGAAGACGGTAGCCGCCGTCGTGCTGCTGCCCGACCGGGGCGAGCTGCACCTGCGCCCAGGCGACCCGGCTGCGAGCGCCACCGTGAGCTTCAGCCTTAGCCAGCCGGCGGTGTCACGGTGAGCGCCGCAAATGACCCGGGAGCCTGGTTCCTCACCCGCGCTAGTGCTGGCCGGGAAGCCGGCGCGGGGACCGCCAGGATCTTCTGCTTCCCGCACGCGGGCGGCAGCCCGCGCCTCTTCCTTGACTGGCAGGCCGACCTGGGCGAGGACGCGGAGATCCTGGCGATCTGCCGTCCTGGCCGCGACCATCGCGCGGCCGAGCCCGCGCCCACGATCGGCGAGCTGATAGACGGCGCCGCCGCGGCGATCGCCGCGATCGCCGCCGATGACCGGCCGAGCTACCTGTTCGGGCACAGCCTTGGCGCGCTCGTCGCGTTCGAGGTATGCCGCAAGCTGGCTGAGGCCGGGTCAGCCTCGCCACGGCACCTGGTCGCGTCCGGGTGCTCGGCGCCATCCTTGCTCCCCTCGCGGCGGGTGAAGCAGATCGCGACCCTCACCGGCCAGGAGTTCGCCGAGGCGATCGGCTTCTTCGGCGGGCTGCCCGCCGACGTGATCGCCGACGAGAGCGTGCGCGACCTGCTGCTGCCCGGCCTGATCGAGGACTTCCACATGGCCGTCGGCTACCGCTACCAGCCCGGCCACAGGCTCGCGGTGCCGGCCACGATCGTGGTCGGCACGGACGACCCGCACGTCAAGCTCGCGCAGGTAGAGCCGTGGGACGCCGAGTTCACCTGGCCGCCCGACCGGCACTGGGTCGACGGCGGCCACTTCTACTTCGAGCAGCGGGCCGGCGCGATCACCGGCATCCTCAGCTCGGTCATCCAGGCTGACCAGCACGTCGAGCTGATCTGATGGGCAGCCCCGCCATCTTCTTGCGCGGGCCGAGCTACGTCCTCGGCGAGTTCGAGGTGGACCACACCGACATCGCCAACCTGGCCGAGCTTGCGGCCGTATTCAACCTCGCCATGGACGCGAGGCTCTGGGGCTGGGGTCGCATCCGCACGAGCCGAAGGGAGCTTGAGGACCTCGCAGCCGACGCGGGAGCCGCGGCGGTGCGGGCGGCCGGCCTGAGCGGGGCGTCGATCGACGCGCTTGTGCTCTGCTCGAACCGGATACCGGGACCCGCCGAGTCGCACGGCAAGTTCGTCGCTTCGGTGCTCAGCGCGATCGGCCTAGGCGACATTCCCGCCTACGGAGTGAACCTGAACCGCTGCGTCAACATGCTGGCCGGCCTCGACGTCGCCAGCGCGTTCGTGGCGAGCGGCAGGCATCGCACGGTCCTGGTGATCAGCACGGACAAGGTGGCCGACGGCGCGGACCGGATGTCGCAATTCGCGCTGTTCAGCGACGGCGCGGCCGCCTGCGTGGTCGCGGCCGACGCAGGCGAGGACGGCGGCTACGAGCTGCTCGGCTGCGCGACCGCGCAGGACACAGCGACGCTGGACTGGACCAATCAGATCAGCTCTGACCTCTCGCGGGTAGTCAACGACAGGTTGCTTAACCCGCTCGGGCTGGGGCTCGGTGACATCGCCGCGCTCATGCACGCGAACCTGTACACCCCGCTCGTCGTGATGAAGGAACGGCAGGCAGGCTTCAGCATGCAGCAGCTCTACCTTGAGAACATCGGCAGGGTGGGCCACTGCTTCGCCGCGGACCCGCTGATCAACCTGGTCGATCGCGCCGCGCTCGGGCACGTCGGCGCGGGCAGTCACTGCATGCTCGCCTCGAGCGTGCCAGGCTCAAGGATAGGCGTGCTGCTGCGCAGAACTCGGTGAAGGCAAGTTAGGTGCAGGAGGTCGCCATGGCCGTGCTCGACCGGGGGGGCGACCCCCCTGATCCCCCCGTGCAGCCACCCGCCCCGCCGTTCGAGCTGCCCGACCTGACCGTGGCACTGCCGGCCCGCGCGTTCGAGTTCAGCGAGCGAGCCAGCCAGGACGCCGACACGATCGTCGCGCTCCCGGCCGACGAGCTGTTCGGCCGCCTGCTGCAGGACCAGGAGTCCGAGGCGATGCTGCTCGTCGCGCTTCGCGTGATCGACGCGTTCCTGACCCAGTCCGC
>JASIBM010000232.1 GCA_030045175.1 Streptosporangiaceae bacterium
CGACCGTGCGCGGGCCGCGAGCTAAAGCGCGGTGTCCTCCAGCATCTCGGTTACCAGGGCGGCGATCGGCGATCGCTCCGAACGCACGAGCGTGACGTGCGCGAACAGCGGGTGCCCCTTGAGCTTCTCGATCACGGCGACTACCCCGTCGTGCCGGCCAACGCGCAGGTTATCCCGCTGGGCGATGTCATGGGTGAGCACGACGCGCGATCCTGAGCCGATCCGCGACAGCACGGTCAGCAGCACGCCGCGCTCGAGTGACTGGGCCTCGTCCACGATCACGAAGGAGTCGTGCAGCGAGCGGCCCCTGATGTGCGTCAGCGGCAGCACCTCGAGCATGTCCCTGCTCACCACCTCGTCGATGACGTCCTGCGAGGTGACGGCCCCCAGCGTGTCGAAGACCGCCTGCGCCCACGGGTTCATCTTGTCGGCCTCCGAGCCCGGCAGGTATCCGAGCTCCTGGCCGCCGACCGGGTAGAGCGGCCGGAACACCACGACCTTGCGGTGCTGGTGACGTTCCATCACGGCCTCGAGCCCCGCGCACAGCGCGAGCGCCGACTTGCCAGTTCCCGCCCGGCCGCCGAGCGAGACGATCCCTATCTCGGTGTCGAGCAGCAGATCGAGCGCGACCCGCTGCTCGGCGCTGCGACCGCGCAGCCCGAAGACGTCACGGTCGCTGCGGATCAGGCGCACCGACTTGTCAGGCAGGACCCGGCCGAGCGCGCTGCCGGCGCCCGAGCAACTGGAGAACAGCACCAGGCCGGTGTGGCAGGGCAGGTCGCGCGCTATGTCCAGTTCGGCCCGGCCAGCCTTGTACAGCTCGTCGATGTCCGCCGGGCTGACCTCGACCTCGGCCATGCCCATCCAGCCTGAGTCAGGCGGCAGCTCGGCACGGTACTCCTGGGCGGGCAGGCCGATGGACGCGGCCTTGATCCGCAGCGGCAGGTCCTTGGTGACCAGCACCACGCTCTGGCCCTCCGCGGCCAGGCCGCGCGCCACCGACAAGATCCTGGTGTCGTTGTCGCCGAGCCTGAACCCGGCGGGCAACACGGACGGGTCGGAGTGGTTCAGCTCGACCCGCACGGTCCCGCCCTGGTCGCCGATCTCGATGTCGGCGTCCAGCCGTCCGTTGCTCACCCGCAGATCGTCCAGGTGGCGCAGCGCCGCTCGCGCGAAGAACCCCAGCTCGGGATGATTCCGCTTGGCCTCGAGCTCGGTGATCACCACCAGCGGCAAGATGACCTGGTGCTCAGCGAACCTGCCGATGGCACCGGGGTCAGCAAGCAAAACGCTGGTGTCGAGCACGTAGGTGCGGCGGCCACCCGGGCTGGCAGCCCGGGTACTGGCCCGAGGCTGCCTGGGCCGACGGGCCGGCGGCTGGCCGGCGCCACTGGGCTTCCCGATCGGCTGGGTGTCACTTGGACGGTTCGGCTTCGGTGTGCGGACGGTTGCGGAAATGGCCACTCACTCTCCCCTGAGCGCTGTCCGACGCGCGCCAGCCATCTGACGCGAAGAGTCGGAGGGACCGGGACCGGCCAGCGAGGGCCGGGCGCCGGCCCTTTCGCTCATCCCGCCTGCGCACCAGGACGCGAAGCTCGAGTATCCGAGGGCCTTCCCGCCGGGCGGCAGCACACCGCCCGTCGTCTTCGACGCTACCTGGCCGAGGGCACTGGACGGAAGTAGTGGCGCGCAACAGTTCCGCGCTCAGGACGGGGCAGCACCGCCCGGCCTGGCACGCCGGGGTAGCTGGCGTCTTGCGCGAGTGGGTTGCGCCCTTCACCTAGGACGCCTCATAATGACTGGCCCAGTGTTACGCTGCAAGCGAACTTCGGGCAATGAAGTTCGCTGAACGGATCGGCATTCGCCCAATGCAGTGCGCACGCTATCTGACGGGCGTCTGACCAGCTTTTCCGCCGTCATCGGCCTATGGCAGCCCGCGGACGGCCTCGCAGCGCTTGCGCCTCGAATGCACATCACATCTGCACGCACACGATAGAGCGAAATAGAGCGAATAGGACAGACGATGGGCGCGAACCCGATGGCGGCGGCGCCGGCGACGACAACCGCCGACGAAGGCAGACGCGTTATGCGCATTCGCCTGCGCCCCGCCGGGACGCGGTCCATCAGGGCGCTGCTCGCCGTCCTCTTCGTGGTCCCGCTCGCGGCCATGCTCGCGCTCTGGGGGTTCGCCGCCAGCGTCACGGCGTCCAACGCCGTGCATGAGCACAACTTCACCAGCCAGGACCAGCTCTACGGCAGGCAGGCGCAGACCCTCGGCACCGACCTCGCGCTCGAGCGCTCCGCCTCGTTCGTGTGGCTCAGCACCGGCGGCAGGACATCCGCCGGGCCGCTCATGATCCAGCGCAAGCTCACAGACAAGGCGGTGGCCGCGTTCATCAGCGGCGTCAACGCTAACCCCGGCATCGTCACCCCATCGGCCCGGCCTGCCCTGGCGAACTTCCTCTCCGCGCTACACGGGCTCGCCGCCATCCGGGTGGCGATCGACGCCAGGCGGATCAGCCCGCTTGCGGCGTTCGGCGAGTACAACGCGATCATTGACGCTCAGTTCGAGTTCTACGGCCAGCTGATCGTGGTCAGCGACGTCTCGCTGTACCGTCAGGGGGCCGCGAGCCTGGAGGCCGCGGAAGCCATTGAGCTGGCCGACCGCGAAGTCACGCTGGTGAACGGCGCGCTGGCGGGCGGCCAGATGAGCAGGGGCGAGCGAATCTTGTTCGCCCAGATCGTCAGCCAGCAGCGGCTCCTGATGAGCGACGCGCTGGCGACGCTGAATCCCGCCCTGGGCGCCGGCTATCGCGGCATCGAGGCATCGCCGGCCTACCGCAAGTTCACATTGCTGCAGAACGGGATAATCGCCAGCATCGGCACCGATGCGCCGATCCCCGTGACCCAGGCCGAGTGGGCCATGACCAGCTTCTCGCTGCTTTCCGGTTTCGCGAAGGCGGAAACGCAGGACTGGATCGAGCTGGCCAGCGCGGGTGCGTCCGTCGGCGACCATCTGCTGCTTGAGGTGCTGCTCGTCGGCGCCATCGGCCTGGTGGCCGTAAGCCTGCTCAGCTACCTCATGGCGAGGTTCGGCAGGCAGATCAGCAGGGAGCTGACCGACCTGCAGCACGCGGCGCTTGAACTGGCTACCGAGCGACTGCCGCTGGTGGTCGAGCGGCTGAGCCACGGCGACGACATCGAAGCCCCTGCCGAGCCCGACGCGCCACCCGCCGGGCGGATCACCGAGATCGTCAGGGTTGCTGAGGCGTTCTCCTCCGTGCGGCGGACGGCAGAGGAGGCCGCAGCGGGGCAAGCCAGGCTGCGCCGGGGAGTCAGCCAGGTCTTCCGCAACCTCGCCTGGCGTAACCAATCTCTGCTGCACCGGCAGCTAGCGTTGCTTGACACGATGGAACGCAAGTCGACAGAGCCGGAGGCACTCGAGGAGCTGTTCCGCCTCGACCACCTGACCACGCGCATGCGCAGGCACGCGGAGAGCCTCATCATCCTCTCCGGCGCGGCGCCAGGACGCGGCTGGCGCGAGCCCGTGCCGCTCGTCAACGTACTGCGCGGCGCGATAGCCGAGATCGAGGATTACACCAGGATCAGCGTCGAGGCGCGACACGACGACTTGGTGGCAGGCGCTGCGGTGGCCGACGTGATCCACCTGCTCGCCGAGCTCATCGAGAACGCCGCCACGAACTCGCCGTCCCGGACCGAGGTCACGGTGCGGGCCGAACGGGTCGCGCACGGCATCGTGATCGAGATCGAAGACCGCGGGCTCGGGATGAGCGACGATGAGATCGAGGCGGTGAACAAGCGACTCGCGAAACCGCCCGAGTTCGACCTGGCCAACAGCGACAAGCTGGGCTTCTTCGTGGTCGTCCGGCTCGCGGCGCGGCACCAGATCAAGGTCACCTTGCGTTCCTCCCCCTACGGCGGGGTGACCGCGATCGTGCTGCTGCCGCACGCGATCACGCTCCAGCGGGCGGCGGGGGCCAGCGTGGAACCTGAACCGGCGCTGATGCCCGCGCCAGTCGCGCTGCCCGTGACCGCTGGCGCCATCGTGTCCGGCGCCACCGTGTCCGGCGCCACCGTGTCCGACGACGTCGGCCCGCTGCCAGCGGGCATGCTGACCTGGATGCCCTCGGCTGAGCCCGGTGACGACGCGCTCAGCGAGTACCCCGAACTGCCGCAGCGGGTGCGCGAGGCCAGCTTGCACCCGGAGCTCAAGAACTCGGTCGCGCCCCAGGCAGGTCAGCCGCCACCGGACGCCCTGGCAGAGCGCAGCCCGGCAGAGCGCAGCCCGGTCGAAAGCGGCGCGTTGCTCGCGTCGCTGCAACAAGGCTGGCAGCGCGGCAGGACGGAGGCCGAGCAAGCTAGGCAAGCCGAGGACGGGCACGCGGCACACGGATACCCGGCGGGCGAGCACGGGCAGAGAGCGAGCGAATGAGCACAGGCCGACCGTTCTGCGGAACCTCTCACGCGGAGGACCGAAAGGCCATGTTATGAGACGGCCAGGGCCTGGCGCGGAAAGGTGGTTCGACCAGGAGGCCGGACCGGTCGTCCGACCCTACGCGGTGACCAGGGGCCGGGCCACGCCACTTGGCGGGACACTTGACCTGATCGACGTGGTCAACGCGGTCGACCAGCCGGACGCTGGCTCGGCCGGCCTCGGGCCAGAGCACAGGCTGCTGCTCACCATGTGCCGCGAGCCCATCGCCGTGGCCGACCTGGTCGCCGATACCGACTTGCCGCTCGGGGTCGTGCGGGTACTGCTCGACGACCTTCGCCAGCACGGCCTGATCACCATCCTGCGGGCACCTCGTGCCGACGCACCGCGGATGAGCGTGCTCCAGAGCGTGCTCGAAGGCCTGCGCACGCTGTGACTGTCATCCCGCTCGCCCCCGCAGGCTGTGCTTACCCCCGCTCGCCTCCGGGCGCGCCCTTTGGCTCGCGGGCCGTGCTCAGGACTTCTTTGCCCGGCTGGGGGCGACCCTGGGCGGCTCGTCGGGCTGCTTCGGGTACACCGGTGGCCACGGCGCGTCGAGCAATCCGCTGGCCCGGTCGGCGGCGCTCATCTCGAGCAGCGGCTCGAGCGACTGCGGCTGGTCGTTCATGGCGATCCAGGGATCGCCGACTGACTCGAGCCGCTCAGGCAGCGACGCGATCGTGAACTGATCGGGGTGGATGTCGTCGAGCTCGGCCCAGCTGATCGGGGTCGAGACCTGCGCGCCAGGGCGCGCCCGGACCGACCACGCTCCGAAGACCGTCTTGTGCGGCGCGTTCTGGTTGTAGTCGACGAAGACCCGCCGGCCACGTTCCTCCTTCCACCAGGCCGCGGTGATGAGGTCGGGCCTGCGCCGCTCGAGCTCCCTTGCCGCGGCCACGGCCGCCGCCCTGACCTGATAGGAGTCCCAGCGTGGCTGGAGCCTGACATAGACGTGCAAGCCCCGATTGCCCGTCGTCTTCGGGTAGCCGACGATTCCCAGCTCCCCGAAGAGCTTTTCCAGCTCACGGGCGGCCGCCCGGATCTGCGCGAACTCCACGCCTGGGGTCGGATCGAGGTCGATGCGCAACTCATCCGCGTGGCCAGGGTCCGCGGCCAGGTAGGGCCAGACGTGGAAGCCGAGGCAACCCAGGTTCACGGCCCAGAGCACGTGATCCAGGTCGGCGGCGACCAGCGCCTGCGACGTGGTCCCGTTCGGCGTGGAGACTGTCGTGGTCTGCAGCCAGTCGGGGACGTTCTTGGGCACTCGCTTCTGGAAGAACGAAGGCCCCGATGCCCCCTCGGGAAATCGCTGGAGCAGCACGGGGCGACCGCCCATCGTTCGCATCAGCGGCTCGGCGACGCGCCGATAGTGCGCCGCTAGGTCGCCCTTGGTCTCGCCCCGCTCACCGAAAAGCACCTTGTCCGCATGGGTGATCAGATCGCCGTCCATCGCCGCGCGCTCCCGTCCGCCGCCGCGCCGCCGGGATTCCGGCCAGCCGCCGTTACTTCCGTTCTAGCGCATCGCCGGGGCTTTCACGGCCGAGCTCGGCCAGGCCGCGCTGGATGCCCGCCGTCAGGACGTCTAGGTCGGCGTCCGGCACGGAGTCGTAGTCGGCCGTGACCCCGAAAGAGAAGCGGTCCAGGTAGGAGAAGATGGCGGTGCCGATCCGCAGGCCGTTGCCGATCGGGACATAGGGGTAAGCGGCCACCATCTGCCGGCCGAGCAGGAACAGCGGGAAGCGCGGGCCTGGGACGTTCGTCGTGATCGTCTGCACCAGGGGCTGCGGGATCCGAAACGCCGCGCGCGAGCCGAGCGCCAGCAACGTCGGCGCCGCGAAGCCGAGCAGTTCGGTGAGCAGCTCCGCTCCCACGGCCTGCTTGGTGCTCTTGAGATCATTCATCTGATCGTGCAGCAACTCCAGCCGGGTGCGCGGATCAGGCACGCTCACCGGCAGGTTCACGAGGACGGCCGAGATGTTGTTGCTGACCTGCCTGCCGTCGCCGCCCTGCCCGCCGCCGTCCGGCCCGCCGCCCGCATTGCCGCGCACCGAGACCGGCACCAGCGAGCGCACGACCACGCCGTCGGCGAGCTCGCCGCGAGCATCGAGCAGGTCGCGGAAGCCGGACGTGGTCGCCGCGAGTATCACGTCGTTGATCGTCACGCCCAGGCTGTTGCGGATCTGCCTGACCTCAGCCAGGTCGGCGGTGATCCACCGCCAGCGCCGGTGCGGGCCGATGGGGCCGTTGAGTGAGGATGCCGATTGCGTGGCGAGCCTTCGCGCGCTGCCGGTCAGGCCAAGGCCGAACCGCAGCAACTCCGCTGGCGTGCCAAGACGCGGGCGCACGAAGCCGGGCAGCGCGGAGAGTTGCCTGACCGGCCACCTGGCCGCGTCGATCAGCCCGCCGCCGACCATCTCGGCGACGGACGGCCCTGGCTCGGGTCGCCACGGCGGCGACTCGGGCGACACCCGGTCAGACGCGGGCGCTGGCGGCTCCGCCTCCGGCGCGAAAAGCTCGGCCATCAGGTCCGAGCCGCCGATGCCGTCCACCATGCAGTGGTGCACCTTGGAGATGATCCCCCAGCGCCCGCCCTCGATCCCCTCGAGGAACCATGCCTCCCATAGCGGCCTGGCCCGGTCCAGCCGCAGCGAGATGATCCTCGCGGCCATCGTCATGAGCTGCTCGGGGCCGCCGGGCGGCGGCACCGCCGTGTGCCTGAGGTGGTAGCGCAGGTCGAAGTGCTGATCGTCGGACCAGAACGGGCGGAAGACCTGAAGCGGCAAGGTCCGCACCACCTGGCGGTACCTGGGCACCTTCGGCAGCCTTGCCGCGTACAGCGCCAGCAAGTCCTCGTAGCCAGGGGCCGGGCCATCGAACACGGCGAGCGAGCCGATGTGCATGGGAACGTTCTCGTGCTCGACAAAGTAGAAGCCCGCGTCGAGCGTGCTCATCCGCTCCACGGCTCACCTCCTGATGCGCGCCCGGTCTCGTCCCTCCTGCCATCATGCGCCTGGCGCGATCACGTCGTTGGCCCGAAGGGCCGGCGAACCAGGCCCTGGTGCACCATCGAGGTGAGCGTCACGATGTCGAAGACCGGCACGCCCGTCGCGCCCTGGATGGCGCAGGCGAACGGCACCAGGTCGGTGCACTCGATCACGATGGCGCCTAGCTCCTGATGGTCGCTGGCGAGCCGGGCTGCCTCGGCGAGCACCTCGCCGCGCAGCCGACCGGCATCCAGGGCCGTGCGCCGCCCCTCGAGTATGACCTCTCGGAACTCCGGTCGCCCGGCCATGCCTGCCACCAGGACGGGGACCGCCTCCGCGCCGACCGCCGCCAGGTGCGCGGCGCTCAGCGCGTCCTTACTGGCGGTGAGCACCCCTACCGCCTGGTCCGAGCGGAGCATGCGGTGCACCATCGGCAGCTGGATCAGGCTGGACGAGTACAGCGGAACATCGACCGCGTCGGCCAGTTCTCGCTGAAAGAGCGCCAGGAAGCCGCAGCCGCTGGTGATCGCCGCGACGCCGGCGGCCGCAAGCGCGCGCGCTGCCGCGATGAACGGCTCGAGCAGGGTCGGATCGGCCCGGCGCACCAGCCGGTCCGGGGTCGCTCCGCGCACCACCTGGTAACGCACGGGAAAGTCAAACGTCGCCGGGTTGCGGATGTGCCCCTCGATCTTGGTGTACGCGGTCTCCAGGCAAAGCACGCCGATCGACGCCTCGCCAGGCTCGCGCTCGCCCATGCGCTCACCCGCTCCCGAACCGGTCCACCCGGAACGACGCGAGGTCCATCTCGGCTTGCTCGCCAGCGATGAGCTGTGCCACCAGCCTGCCGGTGACCGGCGCGAGGCCCATCCCGATGTAGCCATGGCCGCACGCCACCGTCAGGTTCTGATGCGGCGCGCACCGGCCGATGAACGGCAGGCTGTCCGGGGTGCAGGCGCGCAGCCCGCTCCAGACCTGCCGGGTCGCCGTGAGGTCAAGCCCAGGCAGGTAGGAGCGCACCGTCGCGGTGATCCCGTCCACCCGCCGGCGCGACACGGAGGTGTCCAGGCCGGCCAGCTCGAGCGTGCCACCGAACCGCAACCGCCCGCCGAGCGGCATGAGCGCCACCTTTCCCTCACTCAGCAGCACGGGAAGCCGTGGCGCAGCAGGCGGCGTGTCCACGGTCACCGTGTAGCCCTTGGCAGGCTGGAGCAGGAGCCCGATGCCGAGCTGGCGGGCGAGCCGCGCCGACCAGGCGCCCGCGGCGATCACGACCTCGCCCGCGGCAAAGTCCCCGGCCGTGGTGCGCACCCGCCCGATCGCGCGCCCGCCCCCGGCCACCTCGAATCCGGTGACCCGCGCCTGCCCGATCACCTCGACGCCCATCTCGCGCAGCACCTCGGCGAGCGCGACAACGAACTCGGGCGTGCGCAGCGTCGCTCCCTCGGCGTTGAGCAGCGCCCCGCACACGTCGAACTCCACGCCAGGTTCGAGCGCTCGCAGGTCCGCGTCGCTGAGCACTCGCAATGGCACGCCCCGCGCAATCGCGAGCGGCACCGACCGGCACGCCCGCTCGAACCCGCTGGCGGTCTTGAACGCCACGATCATGCCGGGCGCCGCGAACGTCGCGGCGAGGCTCGGCCGCTCGCGGCAGGCCTGGGTCAGGATCTCCAGGCTCCGCCGCTTCATCTCAAGCAGCACGCCATAGCACGCCCGCGCGTCGGCCTCGTTGCAACGGCGGCCGAATTGCCACAGCCAGGACGCCAGCTCACCAGAGAGCCTTGGCTTAATTCGCAACGGGCTCCTCGGGCTGATCAGCCACCGCATGGCCGAGCTGAGCACACCGGGCTCGGCCAGCGGCGTGGCACCCTGCGTGCCCACGAACCCCGTGTTACCTGAAGAGCACGACTGCGGGCCACCGACCGGCCCCGCATCGATCACCGTCACGTCCGCACCACTGCTGCGCAGGTAGTAGGCGCAGAACAGGCCGACCACGCCGCCGCCGACGACGAGCACGTCAAGCTGCCGCCCACCAGCCTGCCCCGCCATGACCGAGCCCGGCTACACGGACACGACGAAGAACGTCGCTGGCAGGTTCACCACTACCCGCTCGTAGATCTGAGCCATCAGCGCCAGCCCGCCAGGCTCAGCGAACGTCCCCGGCGGCGGCTCGGCGAACTTGATCACCGACTTGCCTGCGTCGAACAGCACGGCGCCGTGGCCGAAGTCCCCGACGATCGCGGTGCCAGGATCGACCAGCCTGGTGCGCACGATGAACACGCCGTTGTCCGCGACGTCCCGCATCAAGCTGCCCGTCCCGAGGAAGGCGTAATAGTCAGCCGGGTTGATGATCATGCCGTCTGCCGTGCAGCCCATCTGCTCGACCTCGTTGCACGCGGCGAGGATGGTGGAGCCGAACCGGCCCTTCGCCGTCATCCTGGCGATCTGCCGCATGTCAAGCAGCCCGCCCCGGCCGCGGATGATCGTGTGGTTCTCCGCGGTGCAGAGCCGCACGATCAGCCGGTAGTTGATGAACGACTCGAACGTCTGCGGGTCCTCCCACAGGTCGGGTGGCACCTGCACCCACGCCGTCGTCGCGATCAGGTCGGGAACCGGCGACTTGCGGAACCTGTTCGCCGCCTCGCGCCGCACCTGCCCCCCCTCGACCTGCGGGTCGCCAGGCTGTGGCGGGCTCTCATGCCAGTAATAACGCCGGGGATCGGAGGCCAGGTTGACCACCTTGAGCATGTTGCGCGCCGGGTGCCGCGGCTTGCGCCGCGAGCTCGTCAGTGAGTCGGTGATCGTGACGTCGTACTCGACGCACGCGGCTGGCCCATCGGCGAGGCAAGCCTGAACGAACCGCCGCCCGGGCAAGAGCTCGGCGTCGCGTCCCGCCACGACCTCCGCCAGGGTCGCCTTAGTCTCCGCTGACCGTGCCATGCGCTCCCTCGCTCCCTGGGTAATCGCTGTCAGGTGTACGTATCCGTCCGGGCCGCGGGCAGGTGCGGCAGGTCCGCCCCCACGGCGCTTGCTCCGCCGTCGATCAGGTGCACGGTCCCGGTGATGAACGAGGCCCGCTCGCTGGCGAGGAACGCGGCCAGCGCCCCGAACTCGTCAGGCCGGGCCAGCCGCCCGACCGCGCTGTGCCTGCCCATCGCGTCGAGCTGCGCCTCGACGTCGCCGTCCCCGGCGGCAGCGAGCCTGGCCGCCGCCCGCTCGATGGGCGGGGTACGCGACCAGCCGGGCGCGAGCACGTTGACCGTGATGCCGTCCCTGCCGACGTCGGCGGCGACGCCCTGGGCGAACCGCACGATCGCCGCGCGGGTCATCCCGGACAGCGCCAGCGCGGCGACGGGGGCGCACGCGGTCTCCGACGCGAGGTAGAGCAACCTCCCCCAGCCGGCTGCGCGCAGGTGCGGCAGTGCCGCGAGCGTCAGGTTCACCGCGGGGACGAGCACCTGGCCGACGGCGGCCTCGACGTCGCCGGCATCGAATCGGGTCGCCGTGCCCATCGGCGGGCTGCCCCCGCCGACCAGCACCACGTGCAGCGCGCCGGCCCAGGCGGCGACGCCGTCGACCAGCCTGCGCGCGGCACCCGAGTCGGTGATGTCCGCCTGGACGGCCCGCACCTCGCCCCGGCCGCGCGCCTGCTCCTTGATCACGCGCTCGGCCTCCGCCAGCCGCCCGGCATCCCGCGCGCCGATCGTGACCCGCGCGCCCTCCCTGGCCAGCTCGCACGCGGCGGCCAGGCCCAGGCCGCTGGACCCGCCAGCGACCAGCGCGACCTTCCCGTCAAGCCCCAGATCCAACTCCCTCTCCCGCTCGCCTCCGGGCGCCCTTAAGGCGCCGCTTTCCCTCGTCGCAAACCCCGCTCCTCAGTCCAATGCGGCGCCGGCGCCCTCCGGCTCGCTCGCGCTCGCTCGCCTCCGGCTCCGCCTTTGGCTCGCTCGCGCAGGTAGCCGTACCGCAGGCGCAGCGGCCAGGACAGCGCGCTCGCCGCCAGCCTGGGGCGCCGGGACAGCTCGGTGCGCCAGCCGTCGTCTGTGTCCCTGACGACGGTGGCGCCGGTGCGGAACCGGTCTGGGTTGCCGGTTACCGTGTGATTGCCGTGCAACTCGACCGTCCGGCCGGTCATCGGGCTGACGGCGGGATCGGCGCCGCAGAAACGCAGCAGGTGCCCGATGACCCCAGCGGGGTCGGCGATAAATTCCTCATAACGCAGGGCCATCGAGTGCTCCGCGTGCCGCTTCGTGATCGCGCTGGCAGCGAGGTTGAAGCCACACCAGTAAGCCGTGCTCGCGCTGGCAGGCAGGGCGTACACGTACTGCTTGGGCTGGTGCCACGACAGCGCGGTCGCTCGCGGGTCGCGCACCAGGTGCACGAACAGCGGCCGGATCGTGTCCTCCCGCTCGCCGCCGAGCGCCGCGAGCAGCGCCGCCTCGCCCGGCATCTTCGACGTGTCGACGATCACCCGCGCCCCGCTCCGCTCGGCGATGGCGCGGTACACCTGGGTCATCAGCTCCGCGTGCGCGCGGAGGCCGACGCTGCCGAGCCCACGGCGCAAGATCCGCCAGGTGTGCCTGGTCCGCACGCACGCCCGCTGACGGCGGACCACCTCGGCCGCGAAGTACTCCGCGCTCGTCCCGGCCGGCCTTCCGAGCGGGAGTATCTGCGACCAGAACGCGCACCTGCCCAGCTCAAGCCCGCAGCCGCACAAGTTATTGGCGCCTAGGCCGACCGCGTTCTTCCACAGGAAGTGCAGCTCCCCGACGTGGATGAAGTCATGGGCTTCGTTCAGTATGTTGCCGATGATCGTGCTGCCGTTTCGGCACCAGCCCGTGATGCACAAGACCGTAACCGGGCCATCCCGCTCGCCCGCCACGTCAGGCCACCGCTGTCTTGCTAGCCTGGGGAGCCGACCCCCCGGAATCCCCGGCGGGTGACTGGGCGGCGGGCCGGTCGATCCAGAACGCGAGCGCGGATGCGGTGGCGGCGCACGCGGCGCCGACGACGAACACCGCCGACAGGCCCAGGCCGGCGGCGACCACCCCGGTCAGCGGTCCCCAGACGGCGAGCCCCAGGTCCCAGAACGACGTGTAAGCACCGAGCGCGGCCCCCTGCCGCTGCTTGTCCGCGCGGTTCATCACCATCAGCGCGAGCGACGGGTACAGCAGCGAGAACCCGACGCCCATGATCAGCCCGCCGATGATCGCGACAGGCAGGTTGGGCGCCACGGCGATGATCAGCAGGCCGATCGCCTCGCCCGCGCCCGACCACGCGGCGACCCGGCGCGGCCCGAGCTTGTCTGGCAGCCGGCCGATGAACAGCCGCGTCCCGGCGTAGACGGCGCTGTACCCGGCCAGCACGATCACGCCGGAGCCGATGCCGCGGGCCCGGAGCAGGAGCACGACGAACGCGGCGAGGCCGGCGTAGCCGGCCGCGGCGAGGGCGAGGGCGGACCCAGGCAGCAGCGCCGGTCGCAACAACAGCATGCTCCGAATTGACCGCCGCTCCGCCGGGGCTGGGATCGACCGGACCGGCACCGTGCTGATCAGGCCGGCGCCGACCAGCGGGGCGAGCGCGCTGAACCACCAGACGGCGGTGTATCCGACGTGCAGCAGGCTCGCCCCGGCCAGCGTCCCTAGCGAGATCCCGCCCCACATGCTGACGCCGTACAGGCCGATGAGCTGGCTGCGCCTGTCGTGCGGGGCGAGCGATACCGTCCACGCGGCGCCTGCCGTGAAAAGGGCCGCCTCGCCGACACCAAGAAGCAACCGGACCCCGACCAGGCTGGCCACGCCGAGCGGGAGGAAGTAGAGCCCGCCGCCCGCGCCGACGATCAGCGCCCCGACCCGCATCACCCTGCGGAACCCGTGCCGGTCGGCAAGCGCGCCAGCGACCGGCCTGGTCAGCAGCGCGGTCAGCGCGGTGGCCGTGATCACCAGCCCGACCACGATGTCGGCGGCATGCAACCTATCCCGCACAAACGTCGGCAGCACCGGGATCACGCACGACAGGCCCAGGTAACCGCAGAACAAGCCGCCGAAGACCCCGGCGAGCGCGAGGCGGGAGGTGACCCGCTCGCCCTGCCCGGTGGTGACGGTCACCCTCGCCCGGCCCGTCCGGCCGCGCACGCGACCTTGCGAACGGCGCCGACCAGGTCTTCGCAGTCCTGGCCGCACAGGGTGGACGACAGCGGGATGTCGACGCAATGCATCAGGTACGCGGTCGTGCCAGGCAGCAACGCCTGAACCGACGCGACGTCCATCGAGCCGTACATGAACCGCCAGTTCCAGAAGACCCGCACGTTGTGATCCTCGTCGCAGCCAAGGAACCTGGCCTCGATCCCCTCGGCGCGCAGCGCGCGGGTGAACCACTTCGCGTCCGCGCCGAGCACGCGGAAGATGAACGCCTCGCCGAGGTACGCGCCAGCCGCTACCGGCTGCCTGATCGCGATTTGTGGCAGGCCGCCGAGCTCGGCGGCCACCCTGGAGTAGTTGGCGTGGAAACGATCGAGCCGCAGCTGCAACCTGGTCAGTTCCGATCGGAGCAGGGCGGCCCGGATCTCATCCATGCGAAAGCTGAACAACGGCAAGTCGAGGTCGGTCGCGATGGGCGGGTCGCCGTCAGGGAAGTGCCACCGCAGGCGGCCCTCGTACGCACCGGACAGGACCACGGCACGGGCGTAAAGCTCGCTGTCGTCGGTGAGCAGGAATCCGCCCTCGCCCGCGTTGAGCGATTTGTCCGACTGCGTGGAGAAGGCGCCCGCGAGCCCGATCGTGCCGAGCTTGCGGCCGCGCAACTCGGCGCCGAGCGCCGGGACCGCGTCCTCGAACACCGGCACGCCCATCTCGGCGGCGAAGTCGGTGAGCGCGTCCATGTCGGCGGCGAAGCCGCGCATGTGCACGACCATGATTGCCTTGATCGCCGGGGTCCACCGGCGCCGCAGGTCGTTCAGGTCCAAGTGCAGGTTCTCGTCCACCTCGACCAGGAAGGGCGTGCAGCCGGCCAAGATGATGGCGCTTGGCGTGGCGGCGAACGTGAAACCCTGGCAGGCGACCAGTGAGCCCGGCGGAATCCCCGCGGCCATCAGGCACAGCGCGAGCGCCGTGGTGCCGCTCGACGTGGCCAGCGCGTGCTTGCTGCCGAAGTAATCTCGCAGCTGGCTCTCGAACCGGCCGCACTCGGTCTCGTGTGGCGCCCGGTAGTCGTAGCGAAAGTACAGATGGCTGCGGACGGCCTGTAAAGTCGCTTCCTCGTCCCGTCGGTCGACGTCCACGGCCCCCTTGTCGTAGGTCGGCCACGGCGCGGTCCTGACCGGTATCCCGCCGTCGACCGCGAGCCTGGCTGGCCGGACTCGCGCCAGCGGAGCGGCTCCTCTCGGCCGCCGCCCCGCCGTGGGGTACTCTTCTTGTCCGGTCACCGTCGGGCCCCCTGTCGTCGGCGTCGGCGGCGGTTTCGGATCCCTCCTGCCGATCGTCGCGGGATGTTTCCGACGTGTCAACAGCTCCGGTCAATGAGAGGCCTGGACCATGGACGAGCTCTCGCCAGCTCCGCCTGTCCCACAGCTCGTCACCCAGGCGTACGCGCTTGCCCGCCAGGTCGGCTTCCCGCTGACGCGCCAGGAAGCCGAGCAGGGGGATCACGGCGCCAGGCCCGGGCTCGCCAGCCCGTCGGCGAGCCTGCCCGGGGTAGGCCGGTTCCTCGCCGTGCTCGCGGCCGGTTGTCACGGTGGCAGGATCGGCGAGATAGGGACTGGGGTCGGGATCGGGACCGCCTGGATGGCGGGCGCGATGCCTGCCGACTGCACGCTGGTGACCGTCGAGATCGACGCGCGCCGCGCGGCTGCCGCCGCCCAGCTGCTCGCATCCGACCGCCGGATCCGGGTGCTCAAGGGCGACGCCAGGGAACTGCTGCCGCCCTGCGGCCCGTTCGACCTGCTCTTCGCCGACGGCGGCTGGCGAGATCCAGCCGGGCTCAGCGCCCTCGTCGACCTGCTGCGGATAGGCGGCCGGCTCGTGATGGACGACGTGACGCCGCAACTAGCGGGGGGTTCTGGGGGGTCGTCCCCCCGGGCCGGCACTGCGGGGGGTTCTGGGGGGTCGTCCCCCCGGGCCAGCACTGCGGGGGGTTCCGGGCCATCGGGGCCTGGGGTGTCCCCAGGGAGCGCTGTGTCCCCCCGGGCTAGCACCGCGTCTGCGGACGCACCGCCGCAAGATGACGTCAAGCGCGCGCTCTTCTTTGGCGATCCCCGGTTGTTCTCAACCGAGGTGGTGCTGCCCGACTTGCGCAACTCATTGCTCGTCGGCACCCGCATCTCATAGTTCTGGCCCGGGGCTCAAGCGAACCCGAGCCCCGGGCCAGAACGGCGGTTACCTGGTTATCCGATGGTGTAGGAGTACGGCAGGCCAATCAGCTCGTCGCCGGCGATCTGGCCGTACGGCGGCACGTCGGAGATGAAGTCATCGACGTAGAGCGTGCCGGTTACTTGCGTGCCAGCTGCGCCGGACGGCGTGATCGTCACGTCGATGACGGCGCTCTGGCCTGGGTTGATGACGATCGGCGAGAAGGAAGCCGACGGGTTGGTGGCGGCGAGCCAGATGTCGCCGGTGCTGGAGGTGACGGCCGGGTCGAACGCCTTGGCTGTCACCGTCGCGTTCATCACCGCCGTGCCAGCCGGGGCGGGCGCCGGGTACGGCCCGCACTCGGCGGGGAGCGCGTACCAGACACCCGAGGTGACCGTGCCGCCAGACGGGGTGTAACTGGCCGAGGACGAGTCGCTGCACAACGGCCCAGGCCCGCTGGCGCTGCTTGCGATGTCCGGGTCACCGACGTTGGACCCCGTGTCGAACATGGTCGGCAGCGACGAGCTGTCGGTGACCTGCACACCCGAGGTTTCCGTCGGCACCAGCCAGAACGGGTTGGTCTGCGCTGGCAGGGCCACCGTGTCGCTGGTCCCGAACTGCGGCGCCAGCGTCAGCGTCGTGGATGCGTCCAGCCGCGGGTCGACGAAGAAGTCCTCCGCCTGCGCGCCGTTGTTGGTGACCGTCACCGGGATGGTCACCGGGGCGCCCGCCGCCAGGTGCGTGGCGAGGTTGTCGGGCAGCCCAGCCGCGCTGACGCTCACGTCGTTGAACGCGACGTTGCCTGTGTACGGCTGGGAGAGCTCGTCTCCCACGATCGGCTCGGCGAAGTCCACGATCAGCGTCCAGGTGCCGGGCACCGGGTTGGCCGTGTACGCGGTCAGCGCGGTGCCGTTGGTGCCGTTCAGGCTGTTCTGCCCGTAACCGAGCGTGTCGCCGTCCGGGCTGATCAGGTACGCGCCGACCGGGTCGTTCGCGTCGTTGGTGAGCGACAAGTTCGCGGTGATGTCGTGAATGCCCGGCGGCACGTTGAACTCGTAGAACTCCTCCTGGCCCTCGCCGGGAGCCCGGCCATTGCCGCCGGTGAGCACGCCGCTGAACGCACCACCATGCGCCACGTCGATCATGCTGCGCAGCGTGACCGGGATCGAGCCGGTGCCACCGAACCTGAGGTCGGAGCTGATCACCAGGGATCCGGCCGCGTCCCCGGGGCTGGACGGGGTCTGCACGTGCAGCGTGACAGAACCTGTCTGGCCTGGTGCCAGGAACAGCGAGCTCGGGGTGACGAAGCCGAACGGGGCGTACTGCTCGGTCGCGACCCGCCACGGGACGGTCCCGTTGGTACCGCCGTCCGCGGCCACGTCGCCGAAGATCACGCCGGTCCAGGTACCTGGCTCCGGCTCGATCACGTCGACGTTGCCGTAGTTGCCGACGCCCTGCGGCAGCGAGTGCGCGGCGAACTGACCGCTCGGGTCGATGAGGATCAGCCGGACCCGCGAGTTGAGGCCGTTGTTCGGGTTACCCGGATAGGCGATCGAGGCGTCCAGGCGGTCCTGCCCCGGCGGGACATGGAACGTGAACGTCCCGTAGTTGTTGGTCAGGCCACCGTAGTTGACGAACTGCGGGCTGGTCGCGTCGTTCAGCGTGATGCTGCCGGTCTGCACGTTCTGGTCCGGGCCGAAGGTCCGGCCGTGCAGCGTGACAAGCTGAGGGTACGCACCGGTGTTGGTGACCGACACGTTGAAGTTCTCTGGCGTGCCAGGCATGCCGACCGCGTTGAGCTGGTTGACGGAATCGAGCAAGGTGTTGCCGACCGCGGTCGGAGAGCCGTCCGAGGTAGAGATCGACTCGGCGAGCTCAACTGCCTTGTAGGCGTTCACCAGGCCGGCGCCCTGCTCGGCCGCTGGCGCGCCGAGGTCGGTTGCGGTGCTGACCAGGATCTGCTTGACCAGGGCAGGCGATGGCGTCGCGCCGCCGTGGGTCTGCCGGTAAGCCTGGATCACCAGCGCCGCCGTGCCCGAGACCCACGGAGCGGACTCGCTGGTGCCGCCAGCCTCCTCGACGTCGGAGGACTGGCCCTGGAAGTTGACGCAGCCTTCGAAGATCGGGCTCGCGTCACACGAGGCGAAGCTCAGGTCACCTGGCGCGACCAGGTTCACCGTCCCGCCGGTCTCGTCGAAGCCGCCCGAGCTGAGCGAGCTGATGTTGTCGCTCAGCCACCCAGAGGTCGCGAAGTAATCCGCGGCCGCGTAGTTGGTCTGCGCGTACATCTGGAACTGCGTCGACGCGCCGACCGAGATCACGTTCGGGTCCGTCGAAGGCGACCCGATCGTGTTCGTGCTGCCCGCGTCGCCGCTGGAGACGCTGACCACCACGCCAGCGGCCACCGCGGCGTCGTTGAACTGCTTGGTCACGTCGAGCGCCGTGATGTCCGGGAACGGGTTCGAGCCGAACGACTCGTTGATCACGTTCACGTGGTCGGTCTCGACCGCGTAGTTGATCGCCTCGAGGAAGTTCGACTCCGCCGTCAGCTCGAACGTGCCGAACACGTCCAGGCCGACCAGGCTCGCGCCCGGCGCCACGCCCTCGATCCTGATGTTGCACGCCGACGGGTCCGGCTCGGCCGAGAAGTCCTGCACGTTGTACACGTGGATGCCCTGCCCGGCGATCGTGTTGGCGTCGAGGAACGCCTCATCACCGCTGGTGAGCTGGCCTGGGCCGTCCCCGGTGAAGTCCTGGTAGTCGGAGAACACCGAAGTCCCGTTCGGCCGGATGAAGTTGATGTTGTTCGGGTCGATGCCGTCGGCGATCCAGGCCACCTTGACACCGGCGCCGGTGATGCCGAGTGACCGCGCGGTCCGCTCGAACGGGCTGTCGGAATCGGTGTGCGTCAGCGCGAGCCCCTCGGGAGCGAGCTGGACCGCGCCGTTCGCGCCGCAGGCCCCTGGGATCACGTGCGGGGTCAGCGCCGGGCCTCTGACGTGCCTGGTGGCCTTCTTGGTCTTGGTCGTCACCGGCGACACGGTATCCGGCTGCGGCCCGCGGATCATCACGTCAGGGACGACGCTCGCCACCGCCGGGTCCGCCTTGAGCCTGGCCGCCTCGCCCGCCGACACCGTCGCCGCCAGCGCGTCGACCAGGCTGTAGGTCTTGATGTGCGTGGCGTGCACCTGGTGCAACTCGGCCAGCACAGGAGCCTGGATGCTCGCCGTCGTCGCCGAGCGCACCACCGCGGCGCGGCTGCCTACGCCGGCCGCCGGGAGCTGGGTCTTCATGATCACGATCACGTGCTGGTTCACGTGCCGCGACAACTGCGCCGCCAGCGCCGGCGTCAGCGGCGCCAGCGCCGAGCCGCGAGCCTGCACCGCGCCCCCGGCCACCGACTCGGCTGGCGCGGCGTTCGCGGCCAGCTGCGCGCCCGCCAGCAGGGCAGGCACGCAAGCCGCTGCCGCGAGCCTGCTGATTCTTAGTACTCTCGTCCGCGCGCGCTGCGCGGGACTCCCCTCACGTCGTGGCATGCTCACCTCATCCTTGGGGGCAGCCCACGGTTAGGCCACCCGCATCTGGCCGATTCTGTTGGTCGTGCCTGCTGCGGTTGAGAATCGGTGACCGTCAACACGGGAAACTAGCAGTTTGCCGGGAGGACCAGAATCTCTCGTTCCGTAACGTTTAGATAACAGGAAACGGCCAGCGAACGAGAGCCGGCGAACGCCGTAACGGTGGCGCACCCGCTCAGCGGCTACTCGCCGGGCGCCAGGGACCAGCCACCAGCGTCACCATGCGGGCCGCAGGAATGCGACTGCCCGGCCCGGGACCGCGTCACAGCGAGCCCAGGCCGGGCAGCATATTCTTTTTAGCTATCTAATGGTATAGGCGTACGGCAACGCGGCGAGTTCGTCGCCGCCGAGCTGGCCGTATGGCGGGACGTCGGAGATGAAATCGTCGACGTAGATGGTGCCGGACACCTGCGTGCCAGAGGAACCAGATGGCGTGATCGTGACGTCGATGACTGCCGTGTGGCCTGGCTTGATGATGATCGGCGTGAAGGTTGCCGACGGGTTGGTAACCGCCAGCCAGGCATCGCCGGTGTCCGATGTGATGGTGGAGTCGAACGCCTTGGT
>JASIBM010000233.1 GCA_030045175.1 Streptosporangiaceae bacterium
GGTCGTCGAGTTCTTCAAGTCCGGGCTGACGTCATTGTGGCGGGACGCGGTCAGGACCAGGGCGCCCGCGCTCGTCATCTACGGCAGTCACGACAAGCTGGTGAACCCGGTCATGGCGGCCAAGGCGGCGCGGGTGTTCCGCGGCGGGAAGGTGATCGTGCTGCCCGGCGTCGGCCACGTCGCAATGATGGAGCGGCCGGCCCTGGTAGCCGCGGAGATCCGGTCATTCCTCAACGTAACCGCCGCCGCTCGCAGCGCCCGCTGCGCGTGAAGACTGCCCGGCTCTGCGTGTCGGCTCATGCGCGCCTTACTGGGCCCGAAGGCGAGCGGGAAAGCCCTGCGCGAGCGAGCCGCAGGCGAGCCGAGCGCGAGCGAGCCGCAGGGCGCCGGCGCCGCCTGGACTGAGGAGCGTGGTCTTCGCGACGAGGGAAGGCGGCGCCTTAAAGGCGCCCGGAGGCGAGCGGGTAAACATGCTGATCGCGGCGAGCCGCATGATGACGGGCGCTGAGGTGGTGTCGCCCGGATACGTGGGCTGGGCCGACGACGGGGTAGTCACGACAGTCGGTGCGGGGCGCCCGCCAGCCCGGCCAGACCTTGAGCTCACCGAGGGCGTGCTGCTGCCTGGCCTGATTGACCTCCAGGTCAACGGTTACTTCGGGGTGGAGCTAGGGGCGGCCGACGCGATCGGCTGGTCGGAGGTCGCCCGCCGGCTGCCAGAGACAGGCACGACCGCGTTCATGCCGACCTTCATCACCAGCCCGCTCGACGAGCTGTTCGCGGCGCTGCGGCGGTCCGCTGCCGCTGCGGCGGGCCTGGCGGCCGGCGCGACCGGCGCGCGAGTGCTCGGGGTGCACCTGGAGGGTCCGTTCATATCGAAAAGCAGGCTGGGCGCGCACAACAAGGCGTGGACGCGCGATCCCGACCCGGCGACCATCGAGGCGTTGCTCGGTGCCGGCGGCGGTCGCGTGCGCATGGTCACGCTCGCGCCGGAGCTCGACGGCGCCATGGCGGCCATCAGGCAGCTCACCGAGGCTGGCGTGCTTGTCAGCGTGGGGCACAGCGACGCGACAGCCGAGCAGGTCAGCGCGGCGGCGCGGAACGGTGCCCGGATGGTGACGCATCTTTTCAACGCCCAGCGGCCGATGCACCACAGGGAGCCGGGCGTCGTCGGCCAGGCCCTGTCCGACACCAGGCTCGTCGCCAGCCTGATCGCCGACCTACACCACGTGGCCGGGCAGGTCGCCGCGCTCGCGTTCACCGCGGCCCCCGGCCGGATCTGCCTGGTCACCGACGCGGCCGCGTGCGCGGGCATGCCGCCGGGGCGCTACATGCTTGGCGGCGAGCCGATCGTGCTCGGGCCAGGTGACGGGGTGCCGCCGGTGCGCGCCGACGGAACGCTGGCCGGGTCGGCGCTGCGAATGGACGCGGCGATCGCGAACATGGTCTCGGCCGGGGTCGGACTGGCCGCCGCGGCCGCGGCGGCGACCAAGATCCCCGCCGACCTGATCGGCCGCCCGGATCTCGGCAGGATCACGGCTGGCGCGGTCGCTGACCTGGCGTGGCTGGACAATGACCTGCGTGCCCGCGCGACCTGGGTGGCCGGGCGCCAGGTCTACGGGCCGCGATAGTCCCGCCCGCGTCCCTCGCTCCCCAGAGGGCGGCACCGCGCCCGTTGGCTCGCGGCGCGCTGAGTTACTGTGGCTGGTCATTGGCGTTGCGCTCGAGCCAACGGCGCGAGCGGGATGACCAGCCATGCGCTGGTCGCCGGCCGGTGGTCCGGCCAGCAGAGACAAGGATTCGCGGTGGAACAAGCAACCGGGTCAGCCACGCACATGCGGACCGAGATCTTCGAGCAGCCCGCCGCGCTGCGGGCCACCATCGACGCGCTGTTGCCGCGCGTAGCCGAGGTGGCCGCGATCGCGCCGAAGGTGCGCCAGGTTCTCTTCTTCGCCCGCGGCACGTCGGACAACGCGGCCGTCTACGGGAGCTACCTGATCCAGACCGCGGCTGGGCGGCTCGCCAGCCTCGGCTCGCCATCGGTGGCGACCACGTATCACGCGAAGATGGACCTGTCCGGGGTCCTCGCTGTGGGCCTGTCCCAGTCCGGCGCGACCAGGGAGATCGTCGAAACCCTTGCCTGGGCCGCAGACTGCGGCGCGCGTACCGTGGCGATCACCAACGGGGCCGGTTCCGCGCTCGCCGAGGTGGCCGAGCTCGGGCTGATCACGGGGGCTGGCACCGAGCGCGCCGTTCCGGCCACCAAGACGTTCACCTGCCAGCTCGCGGCGCTCGCCGTGCTCGCGCTCGGGCTTGGCGCCAACCTCGACGCCGGTGAGCTGCGCGGCCTGCCCGACCGGATAGCCGATCAGCTCGGCCACGTTGGCGACCCGCGGTACGGCCTGGCCGAGATCGTCGCCGAGCTCGCGGACGTGAACGGGCTCGTGGTGTCCGCGCGCGGGCTGGCGTACTCCGCGGCGCTCGAGCTGGCCCTGAAGGTCAAGGAAGCTTGCTACCTGAACGCGATGGGGATCTCCTGGGCCGACCTGCAGCATGGCCCGATCGCGGTGGTCGACGCCCGCAATCCGGCGGTCATCATGGCCGCAGACACCGGCCCGACCCTGGACGCCGCGGTGAGCCTGGCGAGGCGGGTCGCCGGGGCCGGGGCGCGGGTCTACGCGATCGGCGGCGGCGAGGCGCTCGCCTCGGCGAGCAACCGGGCGCTGCCCGGTCCCGGCTTGCCCGAGTGGCTGGCGCCCATCGGCTTGATCGTCCCCGGGCAGCTCCTGACCGAGGCGCTGTCGCGTCGGCTCGGGATCGACCCCGACAACCCGCGCGGGCTGAGCAAAGTCACCCAGACGGCCTGAGCGCCCGCGTCAGTTTCTGGCCGGACTCGTGCCAGCGCGGGCGCAACGTGGGGCCCATGCTGTCGCTGGAACAGCAGCAAGGGCCCCACGTTGTTGTCGGGCGGTTCCCTGATCTAGCTCTGGCGGTGCACCTTGTACTGGGCGGCCTGGGCCAGCGGGCGCAGCACCATCAGGTCCACGTTGACGTGGGAGGGCCTGGTCACCGCCCAGGCGACCGCGTCGGCCACGTCCTCGGCGGTGAGTGGCTCGGCGACGCCGGCGTAGACCGCGGCCGCCTTGGCCGCGTCGCCGCGGTACCTGGTCAGGGCGAACCCGTCGGTCTTGACCATGCCTGGTGCGATCTCGATCACCCGGACCGGCTGCCCGCACAGTTCGAGGCGGAGCGTTGCCGCTATCGCGTGCGTGCCGTGCTTGGCCACCACGTACCCGCCGCCGCCCTCGTAGGTGCCAAGGCCGGCGGTCGAGGACATGATGATCACCGTTCCGTTACCGCTGGCGATCAGCTTGGGCAGCAGGGCCTGGATCGAGTACAGCGTGCCGAGCACGTTCGATGAGTACATGGCCTGCCAGTCGGCCGGGGACGCGGTCGCGATCGGGTCGGCGCCGATCGCGCCGCCGGCGTTGGCGACCAGGACGTCGCACCGCTCCAGCGAGTCGGCCAGCGCGGCTACGGCGGCCCGGTCGGTCACGTCAAGTTGCGCAACCTGAGCCCGCCCGCCGGCCTGCGTGATCGAATCCGCGACCGCTTGCAGGCGGTCGAGCCGCCGGGCTGCGAGCACGACCTGGAAACCCTCGGCGGCGAGCCGCGTCGCCGTCGCCGCCCCGATGCCGCTGCTTGCACCTGTTACCACTGCGATTCGCTGCATGGTTGGCATTCTGCCAAGCCGTCGACGGCGTGCTCACTCGTGGTTGACCGGGGCGGCTAGCAGGTCACCTACCATCGGATTCGTGACCTACCCCGCAAACGAACCGATCTGCGAGCCACGCGGTGCAATCCCGGCGCTACGCGGTGTCATCTTCGACTGGGGCGGCGTGCTGACGACTCCCATCATCCACACCGTGCAGGCCTGGCTCGATGCCGACCGGATCGACAGGGAGAGCTACGTCGCGGCCATCCGCCCTTGGATCTCCCAGGCCTATGGCGGTGACGGCGCCGAGTCTCCGGTGCACGCGCTCGAACGCGGCGAACTGGCCGACGAGGAGTTCGAGGCGATACTCGCTGGCCTGCTCGTCGGGGTCGACGGCGATCCGGTGCCTGCGGCCGGCCTGCTGACGCGGATGTTCGCCGCGTCAGCGGTGCAGGAGGACATGCTCGACCTGGTCAGGGAGCTGCGCGCGAACGGCGTGCGGACCGGCTTGCTGTCCAATTCGTGGGGCGTGCGAGACGCCTACCCGTGGGAGTTGCTCAGCGAGTTGTTCGACGACGTGGTGATCTCTGCTGCGGTAGGGATGCGCAAGCCAGAGGAACGGATCTTCCTGCTCGCCTTGCAGCGCCTGGGCCTGTCGCCCGCAGAGTGCGCGTTCGTCGACGACGTCGAGGGCAACATCGCGGCCGCCCGCGCGTTGGGCCTGCTGGCGGTGCACCATACCGACGCGTCGGCCACCAGGGCACAGCTGTCGGAGTTGCTCACGCCGGACTAGGGTGTGGCGCTGTGGAGATTGAATCCGGGTCGATTGAATCGGGGTTGGCTGAGTCCGAGTCGGCTGTGCCTGAGGCTGGCCCTGAGGAAGCCCGTGAGCGGTATCCGCACCCGACAAGCGCGGCCCGCTCGGCGAACATGAAGGGCAACAGGCGCGCGGACACCAAGCCCGAACTCGCGCTGCGCCGGGCGCTGCACGGACGAGGTTACCGGTATCGCAAGGACTACCGGCTCGACCTAGATGGCGGGGTCAGGGTCAGGCCCGACATCGTGTTCACCGCTCGCCGCGTCGCTGTGTTCGTGGACGGCTGCTTCTGGCACTGCTGCCCTGAGCACGGCAGCAAGCCTGCCGCCAACACCTGGTACTGGGAGCCCAAGCTCCGCCGTAACGTGGAGCGGGACCGGGCCGCAGACGCGGCACTCGGGCGGGCCGGGTGGACGGTCATCAGGTTGTGGGAGCATGAGTCGCTCGAGATGGCCGTCGCGGCGGTGGTGCAGGCCGTCCGCTCGCCTTCGGAGCATTCCGCGGTCATTACCGGCTGATCGCTGGCAGACTCCCGTGAGGGACCTGCAACACAGGGACCAACAACGAGTTCGGCTTGGATTTACTTGCGTGACTCCGCCGCGCAAGGCCGCGCCCGCTGGGGAAACGTACCCGCAACCCGCACGTGAAGCTTTGAGGATCCCATGCGCGTCTACCTGCCAAGCACGCTTGCGGAGCTTGCGCCTGCGCTGGTCGCTGGCGAGATCGGCCCGGCGCCCGTGCTTGGCTTCGCCGTCACGCCCGCGCTGCGGGAGTGGTATGCCAGCGGAGACCTTGAAGAGCTTGAGTACGTGGCGATGATGCTGGCTGCGCGGGCGTCGCTGCGGCTGCTGCACGCCAACCCGGCCACGCCGAGGAGGCGGGTCGTGCTCGCTGCCGAGCTCGCCGAGCGGGACGTGATCGCCAAGAACGGGCTGGACACGCCGGGCCGGGTCGAGGTGATGCTGCCCGTGTCGCTCGCGACCGTTGTCTCCGGGCACGTCGATGACGTGGTGGCCGCCCAGGACATTGACGCCGCTGCCGCCGCCCTCCCCGCCGCCGACGCTGGCGACGACGACGCGAAGTTCATCGTCGACGGTGCGGAAGGTCACGAGCTGCTCTGGTACGCGACCCAGGAGCTGATCTACCTGATCGGCTGACGTGGGCACGCCTACCCTGAGATAGCGGCTAAGGCTGTGTCTCCCCCGCTCGCCTCCGGGCGCGCGCGCCCTTTGGCTCGGGGTAAGTTCATGGGACGATGAGGTTTGACGAGAACCACCACTATCGCGGCTTTGGTTCTCGGCAAGTCGTTCAGATCGAGCCATGGGAGCCGTCCGTGTTCGACGCCGTCACCAGCGTCCCCGCGCCTGCCAACGAGCCGGTCAAGGGGTACGCGCCGGGCAGCCAGGAACGCGCCGCCCTGGAAACGAAGATCAAGGAACTGGTCTCCGAGCGGGCCGAGCTGACCATGACGGTCGGGGGCGTGGCGCGGATGGGCGGCGGCGGTGTGGTCGACGTGGTCGAGCCGCACAACCACGCGCACGTGCTCGGCAGGTTCGGCGAGGCCACCGACGAGGACGTGGCCGCCGCGATCGAGGCGGCCAGGAAGGCGGCGCCCGGCTGGCGCGAGCTGTCGTTCGACGACCGCGCAGCCATCTTCCTGCGCGCGGCCGAGCTGCTGGCCGGCCCGTGGCGATCCACCATCAACGCCGCGACGATCCTCGGCCAGTCCAAGTCGGTGCACCAGGCAGAGATCGACGCGGCGTGCGAGCTGATCGACTTCTGGCGGTACAACGTGCACTACGCCAGGCGGTTGCTCGCCGAGCAGCCGACGTCGGGGCCCGGCACGTGGAACCGGCTGGAGTACCGGCCGCTCGAGGGCTTCGTGCTGGCGATCACGCCGTTCAACTTCACCTCGATCGCCGGCAACCTGCCTACCGCCCCCGCGCTGCTCGGCAACGTGGTGGTGTGGAAGCCCTCGCACACCGCGCAGTTCTCCGCGCACTTCATGATGCGGCTGCTCGAGGCGGCTGGCCTGCCGCCTGGCGTGATCAACATGGTGACCGGCTCTGGCCGGGTCATGTCGCGGGTCGCTGTCCCGCACCCGGACCTGGCTGGCATCCACTTCACCGGGTCGACGGGGGTGTTCCAGCAGCTGTGGCAGGCCATCGGCCACAACATCGCTGGCTACCGTGGCTACCCGCGGCTGGTGGGCGAGACCGGCGGCAAGGACTTCGTGATCGCCCATTCCTCGGCCGACCCCGACGTGCTCAGCGTGGCGCTGACGCGCGGCGCGTTCGAGTACCAGGGCCAGAAGTGCTCGGCGGCCAGCCGCGCCTACGTCCCGCGCAGCGTGTGGGCCAAGATGAGGGACGGCTTCCTCGCCACGGTCGAGTCGCTGACCATGGGTGACGTCGGATCTGACCTGTCCACCTTCATGGGCGCGGTGATCGATGGGCGCGCGTTCGCCAAGCACACCGACGCGCTGAACCGGGCCAGGTCGCGGCCGTCGGTCACGGTGCTGGCCGGCGGGACGACCGACGACTCGCGCGGGTACTTCGTCCGGCCGAGCGTCCTTGAGTGCTCGGACCCCACCGACGAGCTGTTCCACACCGAGTACTTCGGTCCGATCCTTGGCGTGCACGTCTTCGACGACGCCGACTACGAAGCCGTCGTCGCGCAGGCTGCGACCGTCGCGCCGTACGCGCTGACCGGGTCGATCATCGCCACCGACCGCAAGGCGATCGCCGCAGCCACCGACGCGTTGCGATTTTCCGCTGGCAACTTCTACATCAACGACAAGCCGACCGGGGCGGTCGTCGGCCAGCAGCCGTTTGGCGGAGCCAGGGCCAGCGGTACCAACGACAAGGCGGGCTCTATCTTCAACCTGATCCGCTGGGTGAACGCCAGGACGATCAAGGAGTTGTTCGTGCCGCCGACCGACCATCGCTACCCGCACATGGGGTAGGCACTGCCCGCGCCTTGGGCGTGTCCCGTAGGCTGGCGGCCTGCGGGGCACGCCCTCACCGCACCGGAGGCTCTCATTTACCGCCTCGTCATGTGGAACATCGACCTCACCCTGGTTGACGTGGCCAGGGTTTCGCGCGACGCCTACGCCGAGGCGTTCCGGCGGGTGACCGGGCGACCGCTGGTCGCCCTTCCCCAGCTAGCCGGCGCGAGCGACTCGGAGATCTTCTTCGATTCGCTCGCCCTGAACGAGGCACCTGGTAATGGTGGCCGGGCCGAGGACCGTGACCTGCTCGCGGCCTACAGCACCGAGCTAGAGGCCGCGTTCGGCGCGCGGCGCGACCTGCTCGCCAAGGTCGGCCGGGTGCTGCCTGGCGCACGAGAGGCGCTCGCCGCCGTCGGGCGGCTGCCCGGTGTCATCCAGACCGTGCTGACCGGGACGATAAGGCCGAACGCAGACGAAAAATTGCGCGCGTTCGGCCTGGACACCTACCTTGATCTAGGCATTGGCGGGTTCGGGTCAGACGTTTACCCCAAGGGCACGGCGATCGTGCGATCCCTGGCGCTGGCTTCGGAGAAGTACGGCGTGCAGCTCGCCCCGAGCGACTCGGTCTACGTGGCCGACTCCGTCAGGGACGTCGCGGCGGCGAAGGTCGGCGGCGTGCGGTGCATCGGCGTCGCGAGCGGCCGGTCGACGGTCAGCGAGCTGATCCAGGCCGGCGCCGATCCCGTGCTCCACGACCT
>JASIBM010000002.1 GCA_030045175.1 Streptosporangiaceae bacterium
CGACGGCGAGCCCCGCCCCGGCAACAACAGCCAGCTTGAGCGCAACCCGCATTCCGGCCCGCCGATCATCCGAGCAACTCCATCAGCATCGTACAGCCCAGCCCGAATCCTGACGAGAATCGGCCGACCTGAGCAGCCGATAGCCAAGCTAGGGACAGTCCTAGCCACGACAGGGGCCGTCGGCTTGTGGCTTTAGCTTGTGGCCCTGGTCAGGCCAAGAAGAGCGTCGACCGTATTTGCGAAGGCCGGCAGGTACGCCGCGCCATGACTAGGCAGCTTCGGCAAGACGTCCAAGCCGGCCGTCTCCAGATCGGGAGCAATCCGCTCCATGAGGTCGCGGGCGCGACTGGCGGTGAGATAGTCCGAGTCCTCGGAGCCGATCTGGTGATCCAGCCAGTCAATGATCTGCGCGAATGCGGGCAGCAGGTGAACCCACGACACGAATGCTGGCATCGATTCGGCAGAAGGACCGGCCTCCAGGAGCACGGCCCACTTGTCCCGATGGGCCATGAAATGCCGTTCGTTTCGTGACCATCTCGCGCTGATTACTCTCGAGGTGGCGAGGGCGGTCAGCGTGTCGCTGACATTCCTCTTAGCAAAACCCGATTCGTCGGAGATCCTCGCCGCATCCAACGGGCCATCAGCGAAGGTGAGCAGTATTCTCATCACTTCAGCGCGGCTGCCAGGCCCGAACAGATGGCGTAGCTGGAACGCGAAGTTCACGGGGATCCGCACATCAGGTTCCCTGGACTTGCGGCTCAGGACAACACGGGGACGAAGATACCCATAGTCCGCGAAGACGGGATCTGGCTCGCGGATAAAGCTCAGGACCTCCGGGCTGAAGACAGGCACGCCCTCGCCAGGGCGGCCGTGAGCCGCCCTGGCACCTGCCTCCCGGAGCCGCGCTGAGTCCTCGGCCCAAGCGCTGACCGCCCCGACAAGCCGGGCATCGAGCGGGAACCTCTTGGCCAGGTTCCGCAGGCGTTGCATGCTCAGCAAGCCGCGGTTCACTACCAGCCAGTCCAACGTCTCATCGAACAGCCGGGGATCCCGCCTGGCCACCGCTACCGTGAACAGGATCAGGGCCTCCGGGTCTATCGCCCAGCGATCAGAACCTGCGATACCTGCTGAGACGCCCATCTGCGCCCACTGCCGCCAGGTAAAGTCCAAAAGCCCCTGCCAGGTCCTTTCCCTAAGCTCCGATAGCATCGTCAATTCCCAGAGCACCGAGAGCTTCCTTCAGCACCATCTTGTAGCCAGGTGACGGATCCTGAGTCACCGACCAGCGGGCAGCCGCGATCAGCTCGTCCCTGCCCGGCTGAAGCGCCCGCAGGTCTGCCTCGTGGCGCCCTCCCCCCTGGTCCACCATCGCGAAGAGCTTGAAGTGGATCTGGTCGAGCCGGCTGGCGAAATGCACGGCGAGCGCGTCGCCGTACCGGCGAGTAATGACCCGGCTCATGAACCCGTCCGGCAACCCCCATTTCAGAAGATCCGTCGGGCCGGCGTTCAGCCAGTTCTCATCGAGCCCGAAGTCGCGTGCGACGCGGTCCCGCGCCAGGCGGAGCGGTTCTGGCAGCGGGTTAGCTGACCGGAGCTCGCCCTCCTCGGCGATCGCGACGAGATCCACGTCCCTGGTAGCTCGCCTGACCAGGCCGAGGGCCGTAAGGGCCGACCCGCCGATGACGACGATCTCCTGCCGCGCCCGCATGGAGCGCAACTGCTCCGACAGCGCGGCAAGGATCACGTCAAGGCTCTCAGCAGTGATCTCCATCGTCGTATATTACCATCGGGTCGAGATATTGAACATCCCGATCCAGGCTGCTGAACATCGCAGTCCCGTCCATGTGATCCAGGACATCGCGCTAGCGAACCGTTCAGCCAGCGCTCGCTAGCCACGCGTCCCGCACGCTGCCCAGGTACAGCTTTCCCTCGCCCACCGAATCTCGGTGCGTCGCATATCACCCAACTCGACACCACCGCACGCCAGCACCCGCACCGAACTCCTGCACCGGAAGCGGTCAACGACCACCGACGCTTGCTCGTGACGCATTTGCCCAGGTCACAATCGTGACCTCGCCCGCAAGCGGGTACCCAGTGCCCCCGGACTGCCCCCGAAAATCAAGCGGTCAGCGGAAAGGTGTTCGAAAATTAACCATGACCTGGAGCCCCTTACGGAATCGAACCGTAGACCTTCTCCTTACCATCAATCCACCGCCCCACGCTGTAGCCAACAGCGCCGCCGCAGGTACACCGTCCATGGCAGCAACCCGCCCGCCTGCGCAACCGGATCGTGCACGGCTACTGGTCAATCGACCTGGAGATCCTGCACACCACCGCCACCACCCAGCGGCCCTCCTTCGCCGCTAGCCTGCGCACCGTCCTGGACACCCTGACAGCCGAAGCCGACCAGTCCCCCGACGCCACCCCCGCCGCCGCGGCCGATCAGGCATCAACCGCAGAGCAGCCGACGGTCGATATACCCGCGGCAGACCGCTGAAGCAGGATCATCCATTACAGATCGCCGACTGGGTGCGTGCGAGTGTGACTGGGCTGGTTGCGTCCGTTCGCAGCCAGATCTAGTGATTTTGTGCTGGGCACTGGCCAGGGTTCATGCGGCCAGGCCGGCGTCATCGCTCCGGACCGGGCTTGGCGCGGGCGTTCGTGATCCTACGACCGGCACGCCTGGAAGGCTGACTCCGCCCGGGGCCCGGGCAGCGGCGGGTTGCTGACGGTCAGCGTCGTGTTGGTGCCGTAGTACTGCCAGCCGCTGCCCGACGGCGTCGTGTAGTCAATGCGCAGCCCGGGCAGGACGTACCGGCCCGGCCGCATGATCCTGATCGTCACCACCACGAACCATGGTGAGAACTGGTGCGGACGCACCACCACCGAGCTGACCGGCGCGGGGATGTACTTCTTCGGGCATTCGACCGGAAGATCCCCAAGACTCGCCACCGGGAAGCCCCGTAGCCGCCGCGAGTCAAACGCGGTCGCGCCCACGAAGCGCACGAACCTCACCGGCGACGCGAGGGACACGCTGACCAGGTGCACCCGCTCGCCTGTCACGTTGGTCAGGAGAGTCACGTTGTCATACAGCTCAGCCGTATGCACAGGGCCATGAATGTGCACGTCGCCCATCAGCTCGAAGACCACCTGCCCGCCGTCGCCGTTCCCCGAACAGCTAGACACGGCGAGCAGGATTATCACTATCGCGGCGACAAGCGCACCATGGCGCGGCCTGCCCGTGGCCGGCGGCCGGGCCAGGCCCTCCCGCGCCGCCTCGCGCGCAGGCCGGCATCGTTCTGATCGTGGCACCGGCCGTCTGCGCCGCGACGATGGCGCGAACCCCGGCGAGCATCCCGCAGCCAGTAGTGCGGCGCCGGCCAGCAGGGCGCCGACCAAGGCTCGCGTGATCGGTGTCATGGCCTTAGTAGTTGTAGAAGACCTTGGGCGAATAGGGGAAGCCGGCGGGCTGGTCGCTGCCCCAGGCCCAGTGCCAGCAGTCGTTCTTCCCGGTGATCTCATCCCCGGTCCCCTGTTTATTCTTCCTGCACGCCGTGCCCCAGTTGTCCTGCTGCCAGGTATCGGAGGAGTGATCGGTCTCGGCCC
>JASIBM010000036.1 GCA_030045175.1 Streptosporangiaceae bacterium
GCACCGAGGTACTCCCCCACCAGATCGGATCGCTGAGCCTCGACCACGGTGGGCACGTCGAGCAGCCCGAACGCGTAGAAGATCTTCGCGACGATCCGCGCCACGGCGGTCTTGCCTGTTCCTGGCGGGCCGAGGAAGACGAAGTGCTGCATCGGCTTGTCCGCGCTGATCCCGGCGAGCGCCCGCCTGCGGGCCGCTTCGATCGACGCGGAAATGGATCTGACCTGGTCCTTGACCGCAGCCAGCCCGATCATCGAGTCGAGCTCGGCCATCGCCTCTTCGACCGATATCACTGGCCTCTCGGCGGGGGTCCGGTGCTCGCCCCGGTCCACGCCGGCCACGGCCGCACCTGGCGGAGCCTGCGCCGGCCGGCCGGTTCGCCCGGCCACGGCCAGCCGGGCAGCCTGCCCGTCCCCGGTCCTGCCACCCGTCCCCGGCCTGGCCGGCCTTGCTTGACCTGGATAGGGAGCCTGCGGTGGCCGGTTGCCAGGACCGGCCGCCTGGCCAGCACGATCCCCGGTCCCAGCCGCTGGCGCCTCGACCGGCTGCGGGCGCCCCGCATGGCGCTCGTTCTGCCAGGAAATGGCCAGCCGCCAGCCCACGACGACCAACGCGAGCAGCCAGGCGAAGGCCGGCCCGATCAGCGGCTGGCTGCCGACCACGTGCACGAGCACGATCCCTGGCAGCAGCGCGAGCGGCAGGGTCCACGCGACCGTGCGGCACGGCACGAACCACCGGCCCAGCGCACCGCGGTGCGAGACGATTCCCACCACGAACAGCATGGCGATCAGCAGGTATCGCGCAAGGCTCACGTCCGGCAGGCTGAAAAAGATCACGAACAGTCCGACTGTCACCACGGTCACCGTCGCAAGCGCCCACCGACTGCCGGAGATAAGGACGTAGGGTGCGACGAAGGGAGCGAACGGGATCTGGACGATGCAGGCCGCGGTCACGATCAGGAACCTGACCGGAAGCGGAGCCGCCGCGTAGAGGCTCCTGACTCGATCAAGCCCGCCTCGCGCTGGCCCGGGACCAGCTTCCGGCAGGGACGTGTCCGAAGGCGACATCTTGCTCCCTTGTACCGATTCCTGTATAGCGCATGAACGAATAGCTGGCACCGGCATGTCTATTGTGACCGACCGGGGCTGTTCTTCCAGCAGGACACGACCAAGGATGCGCGGAGCCGGCTTTCCTGGACGGACCCGGCCAACGCCCTCGGGGCGGCCGGCGCGGGCGCTGGCGATCACGGTCGCGACGGTCTAGCTTGCTCAGGACCGGCAAAGGAGGACATCGTGGAGCGGATCGAAGCCGAGGTGCTGCTTCGAGGCACGGGAGCGCCGGTTGCCGACGGCGTCGTGATCATCGACGACACCGTGATCAGCTACGCGGGCCCGGCCAGGTCGGCGCCGCCGACCCCGGCCGCCTCGGTGCACAGGACGCAGACCGTCATGCCCGGGATGTGGGACTGCCATGGCCATTTCCTCGGGAGCCGCACGCTCGACCTCAGCCAGCTAGTGCTCGACCCGCTGCCGCTCCGGGCCGCTCGCTGCGCCCGCGACCTCACCAGCGCGCTCAACGCCGGCGTCACGTCCGTCCGAGAGGTTGGCGGCCTCGGCGTGTACCTCGCGCGCGCGGTCGATGAGGGGGTGCTTGAAGGCCCGGCGATCTACGGGGCCGGCGCGATCATCAGCGCCACGGGCGGCCACGCCGACCTGCACTCCTATCCCCTCTCGCTGGTCGCGGACCTCGGCCAGCACCACGGCGAGCTGCGCCTCGCCGACGGCCCGGCCGAGTGCATGCGAGCCGTCAGGGAGCAGCTAAGACGCAACGCGAAGGTCATCAAGGTGTGCGCATCGGGCGGGGTGATGTCGGAACTCGACGACCCCATCCACCAGCAGCTCACCACCGCCGAGCTGCGGGCGATCGTGGAAGCGGCCGGCCTCGCCGGCCGGGTGGTCGCGGCGCACTGCCACGGCAAGCCAGGCATCATGGCCGCGATCGAAGCGGGCGTCCGCACCATCGAGCACGGGACGTACGCCGACGAGGAAGCGTGCGACGCGATGCGCGAGACGGGGACCATCTTGGTGCCCACCCGGACGATCATCGAGAACATCCTTGCCGACATCGACGCGGTACCCGACTACGCCGCGGCCAAGCTGGTCACCGTCGCCGGCGCGCACGCCGAGGCCATCGCGCGCGCGATCGGCCGCGGCGTCACCATCGCGATGGGCACCGACATCGGGAGCACTGGCCCGGACCGGCCTAACTCCTGGGGCGGCAACGGCTCCGAGCTCGGCTACCTGGTCCGGCTGGGGATGACGCCGCTGCAGGCCATCGAGGCAGCGACCGCGACCGCCCCGATGACGCTAGGCCCCCAGGCACCCAAGAGCGGCAAGCTCGAGGCCGGATACGACGCCGACGTGATCACCGTCGGCGCCGACCCGCTGGCCGACATCTCGGTCCTCGCCAGGCCGGAGCACATCACCGCGGTCTGGACCCGCGGCCACCGCGTCAAGTGACGCCGCAAGCAAACCTCTAAACGCGCCAAGCCCATGAGGGCTGGTTCAGGAGAACAGGGCGCTGTATGCGTTGATCGCGGGCTGTCCGCCGAGGTGGGCATAGAGCACGGTGGCGTCAGGAGGTATCTCCCGGCGGCTTACCAGATCGATGAGGGCCGCCATGGACTTGCCCTCATAGACCGGATCGGTGACCATGCCCTCCGTGCGCGCGGC
>JASIBM010000234.1 GCA_030045175.1 Streptosporangiaceae bacterium
TCCTTGAGCCTGCGCACGACCGGCGCCTCGATGGTCGATGACGCCGAGCGAACAAATTCGCCCATTTCCTGGAGCTTGGCCATCACGGCCTTGCTCTCTACCCCGAACTCCTTAGCGAGCTCGTATACCCGGACCTTCGCCACTACGCTCCCTGCCTCGGCCCGCACCTGAGGGCCAGTCAGCCGGTCCGGGGCAGCGCGTGCTCCGTCCGGCGTCAGTTCTTGCTGTTCATCGCCGCATGCTCATCGAGCGCTCATTACAATCTCAGCCTGTCCTCCTGTGCCAGTAACGGCACGTCACGCTGGTGGTCGTTGCACTACAGCGTTGCCATCCCTGCCTCGTCACGCCGACCGCCAGCCACTTCCCCCCGCTTCCGCGCCCGCCAGCTAGCTCGTCGTCGCGTCGAGATAGGTGGCAAGCCCGTCATCGGCAAGCGGTCCCGTCACGCGCAGCGCTCTCGGGATCGCCCGGCGGCGCCTGGCTTGCTCCAAGCAGTCCCTGCTGGGATGCAAGTACGCACCCCGGCCCGGTCTGCGTGCCGCAGGGTCCACGACGACCTCGCCGTCAACCGCCACCACGCGAAGCAAGTCAGACTTGGCGGCGCGAACCCGGCACCCGACACAGGTCCGGATCACAGATCCGGGCAGAACCGGAGACGAAGACCGCATAGCCGCCCGGCTACAGCTTACAGGGCCGGCGCGTCCGCGGCACCAGGCAGCTTCCCGCCCAGCGATACTCCGCCGCTGTGTTGGCTGACGGCCCCAGAGTCACCGCCGTGCTGGCTGACGGCCCCAGAGTCACCGCCGTGCTGGCTGACGGCTCCAGAGTCACCGCCGTGCTGGCTGACGGCTCCAGAGTCACCACCATGTTGCCTGGCGGCTCCAGAGTCACCACCGTGATGCCTGGCGGCTCCAGAGTCACCACCGTGATGCCTGGCGGCTCCAGAGTCACCACCGTGATGCCTGGCGGCTCCGGAATCACCGCCGCTCTCCGGCGCCTGGTTGTCCGGCTGGATGTCGATCCGCCAGTTGGTCAGCCTGGCGGCCAGCCGCACGTTCTGCCCCTCCTTGCCGATCGCGAGCGAGAGCTGGTAGTCGGGCACGATGACCTGCGCGACCCGGTTCGCCTCGTCAATGATCCGCACCTGGGAGACTCGCGCGGGAGACAGCGCGTGCCCGACGAACTCGGCCGGGTCGTCCGAGTAATCCACGATGTCGATCTTCTCGCCGTGCAGCTCGGCCATCACGTTGCGTACCCGGCCGCCCATCGGGCCGATGCACGACCCCTTGGCGTTGACACCCGGCTCCCTGGCGACAACAGCGATCTTGGTGCGATGCCCGGCCTCACGGGCGATCGCCGCGATCTCGACCGCCCCGGAGGCGATCTCGGGAACCTCAAGCGCGAACAGCTTGCGCACCAGATTGGGGTGCGTGCGCGAGAGAGTGACCGACGGGCCCCTGAACCCCTTCCTGACGTGCAGCACGTAGCACTTAAGCCGCTCGCCGTGCACATACCGCTCACCGGGCACCTGCTCGGTGGGCGGCAAGATCGCCTCGATCCTGCCCAGGTCGACGAGCACCGCCTTAGGATCCTTGCCCTGCTGGATCACCCCCGCGACGATGTTCCCTTCCTGCCCGGCGAACTCGCCGAAGGTGAGCTCGTCCTCGGCATCCCGAAGGCGCTGCAAGATAACCTGGCCGGCCGTGGTCGCCGCGATCCTGCCGAAGCCGTCTGGCGTGTCGTCGTACTCACGCAGGCGGACACCATTCTCGTCGGTCTCGGCCGCCCACACGGTCACGTGACCGGTGTTCCTGTTTACCTCCACGCGAGCGGTCGGCGCTGAACCCTCGGACTTGTGATAGGCGACGAGCAGCGCGTCCTCAATGGCCTTGATGACCAGGTCCATCGAGATGTCCTTTTCGGCCTCCAGGCTGCGCAGGACCGATACGTCAATGTCCATTCCGATCCTCCTCGTCTGCCTCGTCGCCAGGTGAGCCGGCTTCGCCGGAATCGTCGGTCTCATCAAGCCGGCCAAACTCCACCTGCACCCGTCCAGGCCCAAGCTCGCGGTAGCCATACGTGCGCTTCGCGCCGTCGATCTCGAGCGTGACGCCGTCTTGATCAGCGCCGATGACCCTGGCCTTGACGGAAGCGGGACCGGCGCCTGTCGCCCGTTGGGAATGTAGATCTTGATCAGTCAGCCGGACAGCGACCAGCCTGCCCACGGCGCGCCGCCAGTGCCTCGGCTCGGTGAGCGGGCGGTCGATGCCGGGGGACGACAGCTCAAGCGTGTACGGCGCATCGCCCATCGCGTTCTTCGCGTCTATGCGGGCCGACACCTTGGTACTCGCCAGCGCCATGTCATCGAGGCTGACTCCGCCGTCGGCGTCCACGATGATCCGCAGTACCCTGCGCCGCCCAGCCGCGGCGATCTTGACAGCCTCCAGGTCCAGGTTCATCGCGGTGAGGATCGGCTCGATCAGGTCAGTCAGCCGGGCAGCGTCGATGACCTGCGCCGCGCCGGCGCGGGCAGGCGCGTGCGAGCCCTGACTTCGTGAGGCGCGCGGCGCACCGCGACGGGAGTTCTCGCTCATCACGCCTCCTCGTCCACGGCCCTGCTGTTCGCCAGCCCCGGGCTCTAGCCTAGCCGGGAGCGCGGCCTATGGTCCTGACCTGTTGCTCTTCGGCCCCAGCGGACAGGGCGCGCGTGGCATGCTTGTGCCGCGCAGGAGTGCTTGGCCGGACCGAGC
>JASIBM010000235.1 GCA_030045175.1 Streptosporangiaceae bacterium
CATCGAGGTGTGGATACCGAGCATCGGCATGTACAAGGAAGTCTCTTCTGTCTCGTGGGCAGGCGACTACCAAGCCCGCCGGGCCGGCATCAGGTATCGCAAGCCGGGCTCCAAGTCGTCCCAGTTCGTGCACACGCTCAACGGCTCTGCCCTGGCGACGAGCAGGGTCTTTCCCGCGATACTCGAGCAATGCCAGCAACCCGACGGGTCCATCGTCATTCCCGAGGTGCTCCGTCCGCGCGTCGGCGCCGACCGGATCGACCCGCCTAGATGACGTCCGTCCCCCGGTTCCCTTCCCGCTCGCGCGCCCTTCGGCTCGGCCGCGCGGGTGATCAGTTGGGGTTGTACGGGGAGGAACGCAGGTCCGGTGCCGGGGTCGAGCCGAGTGAGCGGAGCATCGCGACCTCGCGGGACAAGAGCCTGCGCTCGGCCGCCAGGCGGCTGACGGCATCGGGCTGGACGAGGAGCTCTTGCCTGTCGGGCAGCTCGATGATCATGGCAGCCGCTACCAGATAGGACAGCAGGACCGGCTCATCGGGCAGGTCGGGGACGCTGATCTCGGCCGATCCCGCCGCCGCGAGCAGGTCAAGGTACCCACGGAACGCGCGCTGCACCTCGCGCACGGCGACTTCGGATTCGGCCTCGTCGCCACTGGGATCGCCGAGCAGTTCGACCTCACCGGACAGGTAGGGCAGCGACTCGTCTAGCGCTGCCAGCCTGAACCGCTGCGTGCCGATGGTGAGCATGTCGTACCGGCCGTCGTCCAGCTCGGTGATCTCTTTTACCGTCGCGACGCAGCCGACCTCATGCAACGCCGATACGCCGCGGACCCCCGTCTCGCGGCCCTCTCGAATCGCGATCACCCCGAATCGCCTCGGTGCAGGGCCGCTGAGCAGGTCACGCACCAGCCGCCGGTACCTGGGCTCGAAGATGTGCAGCGGCAAGATGAGCCCTGGGAACAACACCGTCCCGAGCGGGAACAGCGGCAGCCTCTCGCTCATATCGCCGACACTACGCGTCCCGGGTCCGGTCCCGCGCCCGGCCGCGCATCCGGCGCTATGGATATGTCCCCCAGGCCGCCAGCCCGCGGGACGCCCTAGTCCTGCGGGACCCCCTAGTACTGCGGGACGCCCTAGTCCTGTTCCTCGCGAGTACCCACCAGGACGCGCTCTCCGAACTCGGGCACGACGGTGGTCCAGCCGAGCTCGGCGTCGATCCGGTCCCGCAAGGCGGTCGCCGTGGATGACTCCCCGTGGATCACGAAGGTCGTGCGCGGCGCTGGCGCACCGGCCGCGATCAGCCACGAGATCACATCGCCTGCGTCGGCGTGCGCCGAGAACGCCTCGACCACGGCGACCTCGGCACGCACAGGGACGTACTGGCCATGGATCTTGATCGCGCGCGCGCCGCTGGCCAGGTGACGTGCCCGCGTGCCCTCGGCGGCGTAGCCCACGATCATCACCGTGTTGCGCTTGTCTGGGAGCATGTGCCTGAGGTGGTGCAGCACCTTGCCGCCGGTTGCCATGCCGGAGGCAGACAAGATCACCGACGGCCTGGCCGGCTGGCTCGGGCGTCCCGAGACGTCATGCGCGTACAGCTCGCACGGCCGGCCAGGGTCGAAAGCGACCGGCCCGTCGGCGATGACATCGGCACGAAGCTCGTCATCGCCCGAGGCGACCGCCTGCTGGTAGACCTTGAGCGTGGCTAGCGCCATCGGGCTGTCGACATATACGGGCGCGGCGGGAACCTGCCCGGCACGGATCAGCATGTGCAGCGTGCGCAAGATCACCTCGGTCCGGTCCACGGCGAACGCGGGAATCAGCACCGAGCCGCCGCGATCTAGCGTGCGGGTGATCGCTTCGGCGAAGTCTTGCCTGGTGGCCTCGTCGGCGTGACTCCTGGAGCCGTACGTCGACTCGACGAGCAGCACGTCCGCGCCGGTGAAAGGCTCTGGCGGCCGCAGCACGGCGTGCACCGGGGTGCCCAGGTCGCCACTTGACACGATCGTGGCCGGGCCGCCTGCACCGTTTACCGTCAGCTCTGCCCACGAGGAGCCGAGTATGTGCCCGCCCCGGCGCAGCGTGACGCGCGCGTTGGGCGCGACATCGGCGGGCTTATCGTGTTCGAGCGGCTGGACCTGGGCCAGTACCCGGTCGACGTCGTCCTCGGTGTAGAGCGGCAGGGCCGGCTGGTGCCTGGACCAGCCGTGGGCGTTCGCGTGGTCGGCGTCCTCAGCGAGCAGCCTCGCGCTGTCCTTGAGCACGATCTCGGCGAGCTTGGCGGCGTACGGCGTGGTGTAGACCGGCCCGCTGTAGCCCTGTCGCACGAGCGCGGGCAGGTACCCGCTGTGGTCGAGGTGCGCGTGGGTGAGGATCACCGCGTCGATCTGGTCCGACGGGACCGTGAACGGGCGCCAGTTGAGGCGCCTGAGCTCCCGCTTCCCCTGGAACAACCCGCAGTCGATCAGCACCTTCGTGCCGAAGCTGTCCACGAGGTACTTGCTGCCTGTGACTGTGCGCACCCCGCCCAGGAACCAGAGCACGGGCTGCACTCGCTTGTCACGCACCACGAACCACCCCCGCCTAGAGCCTCCCCAGCTTCATCGCAGGATTCACGCCAACGCCGGCCCGTGGTGGCTAGCCGTCCCGCCCCG
>JASIBM010000236.1 GCA_030045175.1 Streptosporangiaceae bacterium
TACGCGCGTGGCGACCCGCGTCACCGAATACGGCAAGGAAGAGCTCGCTGGCCCCGTTGACGACGCCGGCCTGGCCGGTGAATCCCTCCGCCGACGCGACGAAGCCGACAACCTTCACCACCCGCACGACCTGGTCCAGGCCGACCGCGTCGTCGATCGCGGCAAGCGCCGAGAGGGCGCACTGACGGCTCAGTTCGCTGGCCCGCTCCGGCGTCACGTCACCGCCGACCTTGCCTGCCGCGGCCAGCTGACCGTTGGTCACCGGCGCCTGACCGGACACGAAGACGAGATTTCCTGACCGCACGGCGGGAACGTATGCACCTCCGGGCGGACTCACCCCTGGAAGCTGAAGTCCGAGCTCAGCCAGCCTGGCTCGGGGAGTTTGCATGCCGGCACCATAACACCGTCAACTTCGGCAATGTCGCCCTTAGGCCACGGTACGGGGCAAAATCGCAAGGAGGCCGCGCGGCCGGCCGCCTGACGACAGTTCCGGGGAGAGCGAGAACCCGGTGCGCGCGCAAGCGCAGGACGCGGCTTGGGCCCGTCGTCCGGGCCTCTTGAGGACCTGCTCAGGACGCGTTTCAAGGATTGGCACACGACAGAATGCGGACCGCAGGTAGGATCGGCGAGTCCCACCTTTACTGAAGCCAGGCGACGCGGTGGCCCGAAATACACCTTGCTTCCGATAATGCTGCTGGCCTTGGAATGGGACCCGGAGTATGCCCAGTGAAAGGGCAGGGGGAATGTTCCATAATGCCAGCTTCGGGACTCTCGGCGGTTCCGGCACCGAGCAGCAAGGCGCCGCCCAGCCAAGCCGCGAGGACGGTGACGACGGCCGGCGATCACGTCAGCCCGGGCGCTGGGTGCTTCGGACCCTGGGTGCCCGGCGAGAGCAGCCAGAGGCGACAGCTAGCGCGAGCGCGCCGGCCTGCCCGGACTGCGGGTCGCCGAACCGGGATCCGGTCGAGTCCCAGTTTGGCTACTGCCCGAGGTGCCGGGATTTCACCGGCCTGTGCGGCGCGGGCCGGAGGATCGTCTGCCCGGACATCATGACGAAAACGAGCTGGCATCATCCATGCACGAACATCGGCGTGACCGCCTGGGAGATCGCCATCGACAAGAGCGGGTGCGTGACGCTGCTGTGCCAGGGCCATGACGCGCAGGTGACGGCAGGGAGCGCGACGTGGATCAAGCACGCCCGGCGGCTTACCGCGATCGCCGATCCGGCGCCTGCCGATCCGTCGGGTGCCCGGTGATGAATAGCTGCCTGGTGAGGCGAGCGCGTAGCTGGTCGGGGACAGGCCCGTGCAGCTCATCGAGGATGCTCAGCGCCTTCCGCCAGGCGTGCCTGGCTTCGTCCGGGTGCCCGGCGGCGTCGTGGGCGTCACCTAGGTGGACGTGGAAGTCGGCCCTGCTGTGCAGTTCGGAACCCAGGCCGGAGCCTGGTCCTCGACGGCCGCCCTGGCCCTGCGTCGAGATCGCCTGCTGGAAGTACTCGATGGCCTCATCGAAGCGGCCGAGGCGCTGGTGAGCGTATCCGAGGCTGTCTAGCGTGGCCGCCTCGCCCCCGGCGTAGCCAAGCTCGCGGTAGCCGGCCAGCGCCTGCACGCACAGGTCAATGGCCTTTGCTGGGCTGCCGTACTGGGCGTGCAGCCAGCCGAGATGGTTCAGCGCGAAGGCCTCCCAGTCCCGGGCTCCCGCCGCCCGGTACAAGAACAGTGACCGCTCGGCGTGACCGAGGCAGAGCGCGTCGGACCCGTCGCCGAGCGCCAGCGCGACCGCGGCGAGGTCGCCGTGCAGGTGCGCCAGCGTCAGCTGGTCGCCGAGCTCGCGCGCCAGGCCGAGCGCCTCGCCGACGTAGCGAGCGGCGGCGCCATAAGCCTCGCGGTGAAGGCTGGCAAGCACAAGCACCCGCAGCGCCCTGACCTGGCGATCCTTTTCGCCGACCTGCCGCAAGGCGACCAGCGCGATTTGCTGGCTCGCCGCCAGGTCGTGCCAGTACCCGTAGCTAGCCAAGAACATGGCGAACGCCCAGGATAGCTGCCAGGCGTGCACGGCGAAGCCCGCCTCGCCCGCCCGCCTCGTCGCGGCGAGCAGGACCTCTCGCTCGGCCCGGAACCACCGCACCGCCTGATCCCTGTCACCGGGTCGCTCGGGTTCCACCAGGGGCGACGGCGGCGTCAGCGTGATATCCGGCCGGTCGGGCTGGAACAACCGCGACGCGGCGCAGGCGGTGTGCAGGTAGTGGTCGAGCACCCGGTGCAGCGCGTCCCGACGTTCAGCGTCGCTGTCCTGGCTGCGCGCCAGTTCGCCAGCATAGGCGCGCAGCAGGTCGTGGCAGTCGTATCGACCGGTGGAGCGCTCGGTGACCAGGTGCCCGTCGGCAAGCTCGCTCAGTGCCTGCCCGGCCTGCCGCAACGGCAAGCCCGCCAGGCTCGCGGCCGCGGCGGCGGTGATGTCGGGACCTGGGTGCAGGCCGAGCATCCGCAGCATCCGGGCTGCCTGCTCGGATAGCTGCTGGTATGACCAGGAGAACACGGCCCGCACGTCGGTCGCCGCAGCGCCGACGCGAAGGCCGTCCAGCCGGGTTCCCGCGTCGCGTAGCTCGGCGGCAAGCGTCGCCAGCGGAAGGTCGGGCCGTGACGCGGCGCGCGCGGCGGCGACGCACACCGCGATCGGCAGCCGCGCGCACGCCAGGGCCAGCTCGGCCACGGCGCCTGGCTCAGCGCCGACCCGAGCCCGGCCCAGCCGACGGGCCACCATCTCTCCCGCCTCCCACTCGCTGGGCAGGTCCAGGGTCAGCAGTAGCGCGCCGTGTGCCGCGTGCAGGCCGACGAGCTCGTTCCTGCTGGTAATCAGCACTAGGCAGCCGGCGCTGCCGGGCAGCAACGGCTCAACCTGAGCGAGGTCGCGGGCGTTGTCAAGTACGATCAGCATCCGCTTGCCGAAGAGCAGGCTGCGATACAGCGCAGCCTGCGCATCCAGGCTCGCCGGGATCCGATCGCCAGGGACGCCGAGGCCGTCAAGGAACTGCCGCATCGCCGCGTGCGGTGTCATGGCCGGGCCGGCTGGGCCGAAGCCCCGCAGGTTGACGTACAACTGCCCGTCGGGAAACCGGCCGGCGACCTGATGAGCCCAGTGCACAGCCAGCGTGGTCTTGCCGATTCCCGCCGTACCGCAGATGGCCGTTATCGCCACCGCCGCGGATCCGGCTGGCTGGTCCAGGAGGCTGGCCAGTGTCACCAGCTCAGCGGCCCGCCCGACGAAATCCCAGACGGCTGGCGGAAGCTGACGCGGCACGGGCTGGCCAGGCTGCCCGGCCACGGCTGCGCCGCAGTCCCCGTCGCCGAGGCCGCCTGCCCAGCCAGCCGGAGCGGTCACGTCCACCTCGCCAGCCAGGATCTGCTCGTGCAATTGCCGTAGCTCACGGCCGGGCTCCACGCCAAGCTCGCTGGTGAGCACGCTGCGAGCGGCGCGATAGGCCGCCATCGCTCCAGCCTGCTGGCCGTCGCGGTGCAGGGCCAGCATCAGGAGGGCGTGCAGCCGTTCGCGAAGCGGGTTGGCGGCCACTAGCTGCCGCAATTCTGCGATCACATCGGCCTGACGGCCAAGCAGCAAGTCTGCGTCGATGCGCGCCTCGATCGCCTGCAGTCGCATCTCCTCCAGCCGCGGCGCGTCACGCACGGCGAGGAGTCGCGATGGCACCCCCGCAAGCGGCGGGCCCTGCCACAACGACAGCGCGGCCCGCAACCGGTCGGCCGCGTCCGCGAGCGATCCGGCGCGGCGAGCCTGCCGCGCCTCGGCCAGCAGGTCCTCGAACCTGTCCACGTCGAGCTCGCCCGGCTCGACCAGGAGCTGATAGCCATCCGGCCGCGCGATGATCCTGGGTTGGCGGCCGTCGAGAGACCGCCGCAGCCGCATCACCATGTTCTGCAAGCTGGCCCGAGCCGATCGCGGCGGATCGTCTCCCCAGAGCGCGTCCATCAGCTCATCTACCGACACGACCTTGTTGCCTGCCAGCGCCAACGCGGCGAGCAAAGACCGCTGCATCCCAGGCGAGATGGCAACGGGCACGCCGCCGCGCCGCACAAGCAGCGGCCCGAGCAGGCAGAACTCCATATCCGTTTCCGCCGCCACCGCTCCTCCCGGAGTCGCGAGCATCAGCCAGTCTTCGCGCCACGTCTGGACTCCAGGACGCCGCAGCGCCAGCTGACCGCCCGGCCATCGTGGCCCATACCAAGAACACGAGTATCCGCGTGTGTCTGTTGCGCTCTTGTCCGGCGAACTTATGACTTGCGTTAGAGATGGAACATCATGTTGACACGAGCGATTCCTGTCGCCGCAGCGGCCGGGCTCCAGCGCGGAGGAGAGAACGAGGAAGCGGGCGAGGGAGTCTTCGTGGTGCCAGCCTGCCGTAGCAGGGCGCACCTCCGTAGCATTTCCGTTACCAATCTGTTATTAAATTCATTGTATCTGGCTGCCCGGCCCGGCGTCTTCACAGACATCGGCGGCTGTCACGCGACTGGACTTCCGCATTGCGCCGCCAGACCATTGATTGCATGACGCGAACGGGAGCTGCTCATGAGGTGGTATCTAGAGCCGCATCGCGACGATGATCCGACCGCAGGCGACGACGATGGCACGGCCCCCGGGCTGACCGGCCTGCCCGCCGCGCTTTTGCAACGCCACGGCGCACGAGTACTTGACCCGGCCCAGGCCGTCGCGATCAGCGGCCAGCGAACGCCGCGACCCACGGTCTACCGGGCCAGGACGCTCCTAATCCCCGATGACCTTCTCAGCAATCCCATTCTCAACCAGGCTCTCGCCCGAGTCGGCCTGAGATTGGTCAGGCCGACGCAAGTAAGGTTCCAGCGGCTTGCCGGCAGCCAGCCGGCAGGGGAGGCCGGACGCCTGGCCGACCAGCTCCGCCAGCTGCCCATGCCCGCGGTGCTTGTTCCCGTGCCGGGCGAGCACGACAAGCCAGAACGCCCCGTTGTCGTGGACGCCTGGACTGCGCTTCAAGCGATCCGCGCTGCCGCGGGGGGTTCTGGGGGGTCGTCCCCCCAGGCCAGCACCACGGGGGGTTCTGGGGGGTCGTCCCCCCAGGTGACGGCCGATGACCCAGCGGCGCGAGGCACGACGCAGGGCCTGGACGAGGCGGACGTGCGCCGTATCTCGCTTGAGCACCTGCTCGTCGGCTCGGCGATCACCGGCAGCCCCGCGAGCGACGGCGGCGGCGTCTCCGGCAGTCCGGCCAGCGACGGCGGCGGCATCACCGGGCCAGGCGCGACCGACTCGTACATGGTCGGCGGCGAGGACGCCAGGCTCCCTGTCGAGCTATGCCTCGACGCTCCGGCCCGTGAGCCGGCTGACGCGGCAACGGCCCGTTGGGGAAGAAACCCGGTGATCGCTGTGCTCGACACGGGCCTTCGCGCGCATCCATGGCTGGGCGTCCGCAGGCAGGGCGGCGGCTACGACGTAGATCCTGGCGCGTCGGTCATGATCGATCAGGCCATGCAGGACGCCGTCTACGCCCACTCCAAGGCGCTGGCAGACGCCGGCGACCAGCCGCGCAAGCTGATCAAGGACCCCTGGGACCGGCCGGTCACCGCCGACCCGCTGGTCGGCGAGCTCGACACGCACACCGGCCACGGCACGTTCATCGCCGGGATCGTGCGCCAGGCCGCGCCGGACGCGAACGTGCTTGCCGTCCGGATCATGCACAGCGACGGCATCGTCTACGAGGGCGACCTGACATGCGCGCTCGCCGAGATCGCCAGCCGCGTGGTGGCCGCGCTCGCCGGGGACATGAGCCAGATGGTCGACGTGGTGTCGCTGTCGCTCGGTTACTTCATTGAGACAACGGCCGACGAGGCCTACAGCACAGGGCTCAAGAACCTGATCGACATCTTGCTTGGCCTCGGCGTGACGGTCACCGCGGCGGCAGGCAACTACTCGACCAGCCGCAGGTTCTACCCGGCAGCGTTCGCGAGCGCTGCGCCGAGCACACCTGGCGCGGCACCGCTGATCAGCGTCGGCGCGCTGAACCCCAACGGCTCGAAGGCGCTGTTCAGCGACGGCGGCTCGTGGGTCACGGCCTGGGCTCAGGGCGCGGCCGTGGTCAGCGCTTTCCCCGCCGACGTGAACGGCAGCCGCGATCCGGCGGTGAGCCTGCCCGGCCACCCGGACAACGAACCGCCCCCAGCGGCCCCGTTCCCGCACCGGCGGGAGGCTCTTGATCCGGACGACTTCTCCAGCGGGTTCGCCATCTGGAGCGGCACGTCTTTCTCGGCGCCGCTGATGGCAGCCGTGGTGGCGGGCGAACTGCTCACGGGAGCGGCGGCCGATGCCGCTTTGATGCTGAACCTGGCCGGGCAGGACGCCGCGATCGGCCGGGTCGGCCAGGCGGTAAAGAACCTCGAGAGCCTCGGCTGGCAAGATTGACCTCGCCACGCACTCCCCCGTCCACCCCGGCCGTCCCCGCCGCACCGCCGGCCACCTCGGCGGCCGATCGCAACGCTCGGGTCGAGCGCTTGGTCTGCGCGGCCAGGGCGGGCAGCGGCGAAGCGGTCGGGGAGCTGGTGACCGAGTTCAGCCCGCTGCTCTGGCAAGTCGCCCGCGCGGCCGGGCTGAGCAGTACCGATGCCGAGGACGTGGTGCAGACAGTCTGGCTGCGGCTGCTTGAGCACCTGCACGCCATACGAGCTCCTTCGGCGCTGACCGCTTGGCTAGTCACCACGACACGGCGGGAGTCCTGGCGCTCGCGCGCTGCCATGCGGCGCCAGGTGCCGTCCGAGCAGGACTGGCTGGCGGCGGTGCCCGATCCTCGGCCGAGCGGCGAGGACCTAGCTGTCGCCGACGACCAGCGCCGTGAGCTCTTGGAGGCGCTGGGCAAGCTCCCCCCGCGCTGCCAAGAGTTGCTGCGCATCGTGGCATTCGTCCCGCGCCCCGACTACGACATGCTCGGGGCGGAGCTTGGCATGCCGCACGGCAGCATCGGGCCGACTCGCGGCCGATGCCTGGCCAAGCTACGGGCGCTGCTGGCCGACACGGTGGAAAGGACCGCTCGATGAAGCATCCGAACGCGGCCGGAGGCGACCGGGAAGCACAGACGGCCGGCCAGCCAGGCGCGAATGAGCCGATTGACGAGGCTGACCTCGCCATACTCGATCGCATCAAGGACGCGTTCGGCGCGGCCGATCCCATGCCGGCCGACCTGCCCGAGCGGGTCAGGTTCGCGCTGGCACTCCGCGATCTCGAGGTGGAGGTGGCCCGGCTGTCCGCCGAGGAATCCCTGCCGGTGCTCGCCGCGGTCCGCGGTGCCGAGCAGAGCCGGACCGTCACCTTCGACAGCGACAGCCTGACCATCATGATCAGGGTCGACTCGAATCAGGATGGCACGGCCCGCGTGGACGGCTGGCTGGCTCCCGCGCAGCGCCGGACGATCGAGCTGAGGACGTCGGTCGACACGCTGACCGCGACCGCCGATGACGGGGGGCGCTTCGCCTTCGCCCAGGTGCCGCGCGGACGTGCCCAGCTTCTCGTCCGCGCCGAACCTGGGCCACCAGGCACCGGGCAGCCGGTGGTGACCCCGGCGCTCATCTTGTTATAGGGCTGATCAGGCAAAGGAAAGGCTCCCGGATGCGGTCCGCCGTCGGTCGCCCACCCCCGCCCGCTGACCTTGAGGCCGAGCCCGGTCACCGGCTGGCCGGCCCAGCGCCCCGGTCCGCTGACTCGCCCGCTCGCGCCGAGCGCGCGGCCCGCCTC
>JASIBM010000237.1 GCA_030045175.1 Streptosporangiaceae bacterium
GTGCCCCCGGCCAGCGCGAACGGCACGTCGCTGCCGATCTTCGCGCCGATCCTCGCGAGCTCCTGGTGGGTCGCGCCCACCTGCCACAGCTCGTTGCAGGCCACCAGCGCGCCGGCCGCGTCGGCGCTGCCGCCCGCCAGGCCAGCCGCGACAGGGATGCGCTTGCGGATGTCGATCCTGACGCCGGTCGCGTCCCTGCCGCGCCGGCCCGCGAGCCTGGCCAGCGCGACCGCCGCCCTGACGGCCAGGTTGGACGGGCCGAGCGGGACCGACTGCCCACCCTCGCCGGTAACGGTGACGCTCGTCTGATCCGCGGTGCTCACGGTCACCTCATCGAACAGCGCGACGGCGTGGAACACGGTGACAAGGTCGTGATAGCCGTCGGGGCGGAGCGGCCCGACGGAAAGCTGAAGGTTCACCTTGGCCGGCACCCGCGCGGTGACCGCGCCGGTCTGCCTGCGCATTGGTGTCGGTTGCGTCACGATTGCATGATCGTACGCGCTCGCCTCGCCGCCTCCGCAATCCGCACGTACTCGGCGACCCCGATCGCCTCTCCGCGCAGCGCCGGGTCCACGTCCGCGTCGCCGAGCAGCCTCGCCGCCTGGTCAGCCGACCCGGCCCAGCCGGCCAGCGCGGCCCGCAGCGTCTTGCGCCGCTGCGCGAATGCGGCGTCGACGACCTCGAACACCTCGGCCCGGCTCACGCCCGCGGTGTGGCCGGCCGCGCCCGCTCCCTCGTGCTCCCACCTCGCGAACTCGACCAGCGCCGAGTCCACGTTTGGCGCAGGCCAGAACACCGTTCGCGAGACCGCTCCCGCCCGCCTGACGCGGCCGTACCAGGCCAGCTTGACCGAGGGAACGCCGTAGGTCCGGCTTCCGGGCGGGGCGCACATCCGGTCGGCCACCTCGGCCTGGACCATGACGAGCCCGCGGCGCAGCGTGGGCAGCGCGTCGAGCACGTGCAGCAGCACGGGCACGGCCACGTTGTACGGCAGGTTCGCGACCAGCGCCGTTGGCGGTTCGCCTGGCAGCTCGACGATGCTCGCGGCGTCGGCGCTGACGACCTCGAGCCGGCCGGCGAGCGGGCCGGCCCTGGCCCGCGCGGTGACAGGTAGCCGTGCCGCGAGCACCGGATCGACCTCGACGGCGATCACCCGCCTGGCCGCCGCGAGCAACCCGAGCGTGAGCGAGCCGAGCCCAGGCCCGACCTCGAGCACCACGTCATCTGGCGCCAGGCTGGCCATGCTCACGATCCGCCGGATCGTTCCTGGGTCGATCACGAAGTTCTGCCCGAGCCGCTTGGCCGGCCTGATTCCCAGCTCCGCCGCTAGCTGCCTGATCTCGACAGGCCCAAGAAGGAGCGGAGAATCAGTCACGCCAGGGACCGAAGACGCGCTCGCCCGTGGCCATCACGGTCGCGCACAACTCGGCCACGTCCATCCCCTTGACCTCGGCGACGGCCCGCAGCGTGTGGGCGACCTGCGCGGGGGCGTTCTCCCTGCCGCGATTCGGGACGGGCGTCAGGAACGGCGCGTCGGTCTCGACCAGGATCAGCTCGGCCGGCGCGACGGCGGCCGCCTCGCGCAGGTTCGCCGCGCTCGGGAACGTCAGGTTCCCTGCGAAGCTCATCACGTAGCCCGCCTCGGCGCACCGCTTGGCCAGCTCCGCGTCGCCAGAGAAGCAATGGAAGACGACACTGGGCGGAGGGCTCTGTTCCAGCAAAATGGCGAGCACGTCCTCGTGCGCGTCCCTGTCGTGGATCATCAGCGCCTTGCCCGCGCTCCGGGCGATCTCGATGTGGGCGCGGAACCAGTCTTGCTGCACCGCGGGCGGTGCGTTGTCCCTGTAATAGTCAAGGCCGGTCTCGCCCACGGCACGGACCTGCGGCAACGCGGCAAGCTCGGCGATCTGGGCGAGCGCGGCGTCGCGGCCGGGGCTTGCCTGTGCGTGCGCGGTCTCGTTCGGGTGGATCGCCACGGCGGCGTACACGCTAGCGTGCTCGGCCGCGCAGGCAGCCGTCCACCGGGATGAGTCCAGGTCGGTGCCGACCGTGATCACGTGCGCGATGCCCGCCGCCCTGGCCTGCGCGAGCACGCGGGTGACCGGCTCGGAGAGCATGTCGAGGTGCGTGTGCGCGTCGAATGCAGGCGCCGGGAGTGGCTCGGGCACCGGCGCGACCGGACCCATCACGGGTACCGCCGGCCGGTCATGCGCCACCCTCGGTGTCGTAGCCACCCAGGCGGTTGAGCTCGTCGATCACAACGCCGGGGTCCAGCTTGGCGAACAGCGGCGTCGGCTGGCCGAGCGGGGTGCCCGCCCTGACCGGCACCGACGCCCAGGTGGCCTGGCCCGAGTAATCCCCGGTCACCACCGGGTACGGCCTGCCGCCATCCTCGGTGACCTCGTCGATCCTCGGCAGGTCCGCCCACCGGCCCTGGCCGCCGAGCATCTCGAACACGCGTTGGGAAGACTTGGGCAGGAACGGGGTCAGCAGCGTCTTGCCGTCATCGACCAGTTGCAGCGCCACGTGGCAGATCGTCTTCATCCGGTCCGGGTCGGACTCGCGCAGCTTCCACGGCGCCTGGTCGGACAGGTACTTGTTCGCCTCGCCGATCGTCCGCATCGTCTCGGTGATCGCGGCCTTGAACCTCGACCTCGACAGCGCCTCCCCCACGACGCCGAACGCATCCCTTGAGCGCTCGAGTATCACGTGGTCGGCGTCGGTGAGCCCGGACGCCTCGGGGATCGAGCCGACGTTGCGCGCCGCGAACGAGATGGCGCGGTTCACCAGGTTGCCCCAGTTCGCGACCAGCTCGTCGTTGTTCCGCCTGATGAACTCGCTCCAGGTGAAGTCGGTGTCCTGGCTCTCCGGGCCGGCTATCGCCGTGTAGTAGCGCAATGCGTCGACGTCGTAGCGGGACAGGAAGTCGCGTACGTAGATCACGACCGCGCGGGACGAGGAGAACTTGCGCCCCTCCATGGTCAGGAACTCGCTCGAGACCACCTCGGACGGCAGGTTGAGCACGCCGAGCGAGCCAGGGGTGCCGCCCTTGGCGCCCTTGCCGTCGTAGCCGAGCAGCATGGCGGGCCAGATCTCGGAGTGGAAGACGATGTTGTCCTTGCCCATGAAGTAGTACGCCTGCGCGTCTGGCGACTGCCACCAGGCCCGCCAGGCGTCCGGGTCGCCGGACCGCCTGGCCCACTCGATCGAGGCGGACAGGTACCCGATCACGGCGTCGAACCAGACGTAGATCCGCTTGTCGGCGCGATCGCGCCAGCCATCGAGCGGGACAGGCACGCCCCAGTCCAGGTCCCTGGTGATCGCGCGCGGCTGCAGGTCGCCGAGCAGGTTCAGCGAGAACTTCAGCACGTTGGGCCGCCACTTGCCGCTCTTGGACTGTAGCCAGGTGCCGAGCACGTCGGCGAACGCGGGCAGGTCGAGGAAGTACTGCTCGGTCTCCACGAAGACCGGGGTCTCGCCGTTGATCCTCGACCTCGGGTTGATCAGGTCGATCGGGTCGAGCTGGTTCTGGCAGTTGTCACACTGGTCGCCGCGGGCCGAGTCGTAGCCGCAGATCGGGCACGTGCCCTCGACGTACCGGTCGGGCAGCGTCCTGCCGGTCGACGGGGAGATCGCGCCGAGTGTCGACTTCGCGAAGATGTAGCCGTTGTTGTAGAGGCCGGTGAAGATCTCCTGGGTGACCGCGTAATGGTTCAGCGTGGTGGTCCTGGTGAACAGGTCGTACGACATGCCAAGGCCGGCCAGGTCCTCGGCGATCACCCGGTTGTAGCGGTCGGCGAGCTCGCGCTCGGTCACGCCCTCGGCGTCGGCCTGCACCTGGATCGGCGTCCCGTGCTCGTCGGTGCCGCTGACCATGAGCACCCGGTCGCCGATCATCCTGTGGTACCTGGCGAACATGTCGCTGGGAATACCGAAGCCGGAGACATGCCCGATATGGCGTGGCCCATTGGCGTACGGCCAGGCTGGCGCGGCCAGGATGTGACGACTGGTGGTTGACGACATGCTCCTAGCCTAGAACTTGTCTGCCACCGCTTTTTGCTCCCAGTGCTATGCGCCCTCTGGCATGCGGCGCGGTGTTATGCGTCTATGCGGCCCGGTGTTATGCGTCCGGTTCAGCGTCAGCCGCCCTTCGCCCGTACCACCGCGTCGTACACGGCGCGCTTGGGCAGCCCCAGGCTGGCCGCGACCTGCGCGATGGCCTCCTTGCGCGAGTGGCCGGCCTGCTCGGCGCCTGCCACCATTGCCGCGGCGTCGGAACTGGCTTGGGCGGCCGTCACGGCGGTCTCGCCAGGCGCGCCCGCCACCACGAGCGTGACCTCGCCGAGCACGCCGCCTTCGGCCCAGCGCGCGAGCTCGGCGAGCGTGCCGCGCCTGATCTCCTCGTGGGTCTTGGTCATCTCCCGGCACACGGCGGCCCGCCGGCCGGCGCCGAGCGCGGCTGCCAGCGCGGTGAGCGTCGCTCCGAGGCGCCTGGGTGACTCGAAGAAGATCATGGTCCGGCGCTCGCCGGCCAGCTCGGCGAACCTGCGCGACCGCTCGCCCGCCCGCCTGGGCGGGAACCCCTCGAAGCAGAACCGGTCGGTGGGCAGCCCGGACGCGGCGACCGCTGCGGTGACAGCCGACGGTCCTGGCAGCACGGTGACGGCGATCCCCGCCTCGGTCGCAGCCGCGACAAGCCGGTAGCCGGGGTCGCTGATGCCTGGCATCCCGGCGTCGGTGACGAGCAGCACGTCGCGGCCCCGCGTGAGCTCGGCGATCAGGGCCGGCCCGCGGGCGGCCTCGACGTCCTCGTAGTAGGAAACGACCCGGCCTGCCACCTTCACCTCAAGCGCGGCGGCCAGCCGCCTGAGCCTGCGGGTGTCCTCGGCGGCGATGACCGGCGCCGTCGCCAGCGCTGCGGCGAACCGCGCCGACGCGTCCTCCGGCCTGCCGATCGGGGCGCCGGCCACGATGAGCTTGCCCGTGTTACCACTCGCGCCCGGCTCGCTTTCGGCTCGCTCGCGCAGGGTCTTCCCGGTGTGCTCGCTATCACCCATCGTCGCCCACGTTAATGCCCGAGGGCCATACGATGATTGCGATGAGAGCTTTCGGCTACGCGTCGCCGTCGGTCGAGGTCGGCGACGCCAAGGACCGCACGGGCAAAGGGTCACTGAGGGACCGGCTGGTGCCCCCGATGCCACCGGCGTCGATCTGGGGCTGGGGCGGGCCCCTGCTCGTGACGCTGCTCGGCGGGTTCCTGCGCTTCTACCGGCTCAGCACGCCGTCGTCGATCGTCTTCGACGAGACCTACTACGCGTCCGACGCCTACGGGATCTTGCGGTACGGCGTCGAGATGAACAAGGTCAAGAACCACGACGCGCTCATGGCCCAGGGCAACACGCACATCTTCGCCACTGGCGTCAGCTTCGGCGGCGAGTACGTGGTGCATCCGCCGCTCGGCAAGATCTTGATCGCGGTGGGCGAGTGGATGTTCGGCCTCACGCCGTTCGGGTGGCGGTTCGCCGTCGCGCTGATCGGGACGCTGTCGATCCTGCTGACCGC